>CAYYFY010000042.1:0-10534 GCA_964471035.1 uncultured Eubacteriales bacterium | reverse complement strand
GCCGACCATCGTCGGGTCGAGCGCGCTCGTCGGCTCGTCGAACAGCACGATCTCGGGTTTCATCGCCAAAGTGCGGGCGATCGCCGCGCGCTGCTTCTGACCGCCGGACAGCTCGTCGGGATAGGCGTACGCCTTCCCTGCGAGCCCTACCATCTCTAAATATTTCATGCCCTCGTCAAACGCCTGTTGTTTCGGTATTTTTAACAGCTTTGTCGGCCCCAGCATAACATTCTCAATGATCATCAGATGGGAGTACAGGTTGAAGCTCTGGAAAACCATGCCCATTTTTTGACGCAGCCTGTTTTTGTCGGCGTGTTTATCTAAAATGTCTTCGCCGCCGATAACAATCTGACCCGCCGTCGGTTTTTCAAGCAGGTTGATACAGCGCAAGAAGGTGGATTTTCCGCACCCGGAGGGACCGATGACCGAGATTATCTCCCCTTTGCCGACGATGACGCTGATATCCTGTAAAACCGTCAGACTTCCGAACTTTTTTGTTAAATTCGAAATGTTAATCATGTGCCGACACCCCCTTCACCAGCCGTTTTCTGCGTTTGGGATCGATCTTGAATTCAAGGAAGTTCAGTATCAATATAAACAGGTAGGTAACGGCAAAATAGATCAGCGCGGTGACTATTAGCGGGAAAAATGCCTGATAGGTACGGCTTCGGATAATATCCGACACCTGGGTCAGATCCTGAATCGAGATATACCCCACAATCGAGGTCAGCTTCACCATAGAGATAAACTCGCCCTTATAGACGGGAAGGATGTGCCTTAACGCCTGCGGCAGCGTGATGAAGACAAACGACTGCAAACCCGAAAATCCGCTTGCCGCCGCGGCTTCCCGCTGTCCCTTATCCACCGCGTCCACGCCCGTCCTGAACATCTCTGAGGTGTACGCCGCAAAGTTCATAGAAAAACCGATGATGGCGACGAATACCGCGCTGACGGGTACCTTACGCAGAACAATATAATATAAAATCATCAGCATGACGACCATAGGCATTCCCTGAACCAAGCGGACATACAGCTTCGCGATAAACGACAAAAGCTTCACCTTGCTGCGGTATAAAACGCATACCAGCGCGCCGAACAAGGTTCCTAAAAGCATGGAACAAACTGAGATCAGCACGGTGGTCCACAGACCGGAAAGCACCAGCTTCCATCGTTGCTCCACGATAAACGTGCGGCGAAAGCTCTCGCCGATCCCATGGTATATTTCCGTCAACTTCCCGCCGCCCGCAGCCGCGTCTTCTCCGGCGAGGGTGATAAGGATCTGAGGATTCGGGAAAAACGGCGCCGAGAAGAGGAGCTGCTTAGCCCGCTCCGGCGTCTTGTATATCGCGGTGCAGACGTCCGCCTTTCCGCTGCCCATGGCGGCGATTACGCCCGAGAACGGCATATCCAGATATTCGATTTTGTAACCGAGCTCATAGGCGATGTTTTCGATCAGCTCGATCTCCATACCGGCGAATTCGCCGTTGAGCATGAAAGCCGTCGGTTCTCTGGTGGCAACGGTCACCACTTTTAAAACGGGCGCGTTTGCGCCTTCGACCTTCGGCGTCTTTACAATCGTATAGTCGCCGCCGTCCTCCTTAATCCAATGGGACTTGATTGTATCCATGGTTCCGTCGGAAAGGTATCGGTCTAAAACCGCGGATATTTTTTCAGCGAGCTCTGGTTGTTTATTGCTGATACCGATACAATATTTTTCATCGGTCAAAGGATCGGACGCCAGCTTCAGCTTCGGATTGTATTTGATAAAATTCAACGCCGACGCGTAATCCATCATGGCGTAATCCAGCTTGCCCGCCAGCAGCGCCGCCGAGGAGTCAACATAATTATTATAGTGTTCTTTTTTCGCGTCGGGGTAATGCTCCTCGGCGTATTTTTCATTCGTGGATCCGACCATGACGCCGAGCCGAGAGGTCTCGACCGGCACGGCTTCCCTTTCCGACGAGCAACCGGAAAAAGCGAGCAGGCACAGCAGGACGCCCACCGTCATCAGCAGCGTTTTTAGTTTCATCATAACCCACCTCCCTGTTGTAATCTGGATCGGTTGACGAGCACGGCTATCTGTGTTTTTATGTAAGGATCCGAAAACAGAATCTGCTCCGCGCGCTCTTCGCCGTAGAATAAATCCGCGATGATGCAGTCGCCCTTGCCGGATTTGATAGCGTCGGGCATAGCGCCGTAATCCATGACCAAAAATTCAATTTCGTAGCCGTATTCGCTCGCAAACCTTTTGGCGAATTCAATATCATAGCCCCACAGCTCGGTTCCCCTGTAGAACGCCATGGGTTCCATCTCGCCGTTGGTGATGACCTTTAACATTTTTGCGGGGTTTTCAGGCGGTTTTATAGCCGGCATATCGTGGTTTTTCGTCAGAATCCAGCGGTTATACATATCTTCGGCGGTACCGTCGTCCCTGTATTTTTTGATAAACGCGTTGAGCTGCGTCATAAGCGCCGTGTTCTCAAATGACGTGGCGGCGCAGATGTCGAGCTCGCCCATACTGTCGGGCAGCACGGAAAGCTTGGGATTAGAGCGTATCATGTACTCGAGGTTGCAGCGGTCAAAGATAAAGCCGTCGATCTTGTCGGATTCGATGGCGGCGACCGCGTCGGCGGTACCGACAAAGTACTTTATAGTTGCTTTGGGGAGGTATTCGCCGACCTGCCGCGCAGCCGCGTAATCCTGCGGCACACCGATGACGCTGTCCGGCGTATTGAGCGAACTCAAACCGGTGATCATGGATTTTTCCGCGCCGCAGGCGGTCAGAACGAGCGTCAAAGCGACGGCAAGAAACAGTATCCCTTTGAATTTCATAAAGATCGTCCTTCCCCGGGGTTTTATGCCCGGGAAAGGACATAAAACAAAATTTTAGTTTTGCCCTTTTTATTTAACGGTGGTGGTGACGCCGCTTGCGGTGGTGGTAGTTACGCCGCTTGCGGTGGTGGTAACGCCGCTTGCGATGGTGGTAGTTACGCCGCTAACAGTGGTGGTGACGCCGCTTGCGGTGGTGGTTTCGCCGCTTGCCGCCAGACTGTCCTTGGCGACTACCAGAACGATACCGCCCTCATAATACGGACCGACAAAATCAACCGATTTCAGGCGTTCCGCGGTGATGGACATACAGCCGCCGACCATATCCACATTGCCGGAGGCAAGCGACTCGAGAAGCGCGCCGAATTTCATCGGAACAAGCTCGATTTTCATGTTCATCTCATACGCGATGCGGCGGATAATATCCACGTCGAAGCCGATGGGCTTGCCGTCTTCTCCCACATAGCTCATGGGGACCAGTGTGGTGTCAAGACCATATTTCAGCGTACCGGCGCTGCCGTCGAAGTCTTTTTTATAATTGAGCTCGCTCAGGACTTTTTTGGATTCATCGGCTGAAAACCAGATGTCGGCGAGCTCTGCCAATGTACCATTGTCCTTGAGTTTTTTCAGAGCCGCATCGGCATTAGCTTTCAGCTTGGAATTTTTCAGGATGGCGAATCCGTAACGGTCGTCCGCCACTTTTTCGGGGAATATGACGAGTGATGTATTCTGCGCCACCAAAAGCTCCGCCACGGGCTTGTCGAGCGCTATGGCGTCCACCTTGCCGGACGTCAGAGCCGCCACCTGATCGGGCAGATTATTATAATAGCTGTGTTCCACACTCTTGACGGCTTTATCGACAAACTCCGCGAATACCGCGCCGGTCAGAGAACCGACCTTCGCGCCATCGAAATCGGCAAGCTTGCCGAATGTTTTGGTTTCTCCTTTGGCGCATCCGCTAAGAAGCAGCACCAGTACGACCAGACCACAAAGCATTTTTTTCATTTGAATACCCTCCTGTTAATAATTATGATTTTGTAAAAACAACGGTTAGCAACGCTAGACAACGATTTCTACGATATTTTTATCCCCCTTTCGCTCATAAGTGACGGACTGCGTTTGCTTTTTGATCATAAAAAGGCCGAGCCCGCCGATTTTTCTCTCCCGCGCGGAAAGGGTGATGTCGGGAGTTTCTGCTTTCAGGGGATTGAACGGAGCCGTATTGTCCGATACCGTCAATACGGTTTTTCCATTGTTGACGCAGAGGCTGACCTCGACGGTTTCGCCGCCGGTTTTGGCTCCGTACTTGACAATGTTGGTCAATAGCTCCTCGCAAACCAGCTGAATCGTGAACAGTTGGGGCAGCAACTCTGCCGTGTCGCAGAAAAGTGCGGTTTCCCTGTTCAACACATCTAAGTCAAACTCCGCGATCGTGCTTGTATAACGGTATTCCGTCTGACCCCACCTCCCTGTGTCATATGCATCTGTTTTTTTATACGCCGTAAGCATATCTTCGGCTGTTGAGCCGTGAAACTGCAGCTGCTGTTTCGCCGGACATTCTATAGTCCCTTGGAGCAGATGCGTCAAAAACCGTTCTTCCCCGAAATTTCTTGTTTTCAGTCCTTCTAAAGAAACAGCCAGCAGGTCTGAGAGAAATTGGTTCACAACCCTTTTTGGCGTTATGGGTTCCTGATAAACTACCTTTTGCCGCAACAGCGAATCTGACTGAGTCAGCCCGTTTTCGTGCTTAAAGGCGTTTAGAAGCTCCGCGGCTTTACGGCAGTTTTGCGCGATACCGGCATAAAAGGCGACGGGCGCGAAAATCTCCGACAGCGGCTGTGTACAGGTCTGCCGGATCTCGATGGTTCCGTGCTTACTGACGGCAACGGGCTCGAGCGAACGAAAGAAAGCAATATCCTCCTCGGGATTTTCGGGGTCAGCAAAATAGTCGCAAAACCTGACGGGCTCTATCGGCTTATACCCGCCGTTTTTGTCACCGACGATAAACACCTTAAGCTCTGAAAGATGCTCCGCCACATCGGATACCGAGAGGTATTCGCCCTCAAATGGCATCGTGTTCGGCGCTTCGCACAGCCTCCAGAGCACGTCCCGAAAACAGAGGACGGGCTTATCGAGTTCGTCTTTTAAGCTTTGCGGAAGCGCGTCCGCGAAAGAGGCAGGTTTTTGAGGGAAGGGAAGCGCGTCGGCAAAGAGAAGCGCGTCGGCAAAAGACAGCCCGCTAAGAAGGTTTAGCAAGGACGGCAGCTCTAGGGGCGCCGCGTCAAGATGTGTCTGCGTCGAAGCGGAAAACGCGTGGAAAACCTCGCCGTTACGGTGCGTGGTATAGGTTTTCAAAAACTGCGACTTGGCGAGCATGGACGGCGTATTGAGGGGGGCGGGGTCGGCGTAAGCCGCATAAGGGTTAATCCCCGTACCGCAGATCAGATGATTATGCGCTTTTTCGAGTTGTTTTAAAACCTTCAGATACCCGTAAAACGCGTCGGCAAGCTCCGTGACACTTTTCTTTTTCGCCATCGAAAACTCGATCGTATTGAAGCTGGTTTCAAACGAAAAGACATCGCCTGTGCCGCTCAACACTCTGATCGGAAAGCCGTCTGAGGTAAACCCGACGGGATGAAACCCAAGCTCCTCACTCAGCGTTTTCATCATAGCCTGCCGGAAACTGTCCGTCACCGGCTCCTTTTCCAGATTCACGACGGGCATTTCTATTTCAACGCCGATGAAGCGTTCGGGCTTATCGGTAAATTTATCGAGGAAATGGCGATAGATCAGGTTTTCCGCCCTGCCGTTCATACGTCCGTCTTCTCCCCGCCGGTTTTTTTAATAGCTACGATGGTTATGTCGTCAAATTGAGGCGCTCCGGCGATAAACACGTCCACATTGGATTTTAAGTTACCGATTGCTTCAAAGCAGGTCAATGCGTTTAAATCCTTGACCGTAGCCAAGAGCCGCGCGTCGCCGAACAGCTCGTTTTCGGCGTCGGTCGCCTCCGTGACGCCGTCGGTATAGAGCACGAGGGTTTCCCCCTTAAGAAGCTTCAGATTCATGACGGGATACCGGATTCCCTCCATCGCCGCCAGCGGCAGTTTGTGCTTTATAGGAATAAATTCCGCGCTGCCGTCCGTATGGCAGAGTACGGGGGGATTGTGACCGGCGCAGGCGTAAAAGACCTCTCCCGTTTTGATGTCCATAATGCCCACAAAAGCCGTCACAAACAGCTGGGCGGGATTTTCCTGACAGAGCAGGTCGTTGGCGACGCCGAGAAGCTCGTCTACCGTCAAACCGTTCTGCGCCGCCGTTTTGATGACGATTTTCGCGATGGTCATAAACAGAGCCGCGCCCATGCCCTTTCCCGAAACGTCGGCGACCGTAAAGCAAAGCTTATCGTCTCCCACGGGGAAGAAGTCGTAGAAATCACCGCCCACCTCTTTGGCGGGAAGCATCGTGCCGGCGATGTCGTAGCCCGGGCAGACAAGCTTGCCGGGCAGCATACCGAGCTGGATGCTCCTGGCTACGTCAAGCTCCGACTCAATGCGCTGCCGTTCTGCCGCGGCGCTGGCTATCTCCTCGATATACTCCTTCAGGCGCACGGTCATGGTGTTGAAGGTCGCCGCCAGCATACCGATCTCATCGGTATCCTTATTTGTGTCCTCAAACCGATAATCCAGCTCGCCGTTTCCGATCTTCTTCGCGCCGTCGGTCAGAACCGCGATGGGCTTTGTGATGGATTTGCTGAGCCTGGTCGCGGTAATCAGCACCAAAAACAGCAGTACCGCGATGACGACTGAAAAGATCAAAAGAAACCGCTGTATGGTCCCCGTGATCACCTGCTCCATTTTCACTCCCGTATCGGAGACGGACTGAGCGACGGACTGTACGGGCGCCATCATCAGGTCGTAGTCAAGCACCGTGACTAAAAGCCAGTCCGTGGATTCTATGCGGGCGTAACCGATGATGGAGCTGTCATCGGCATAGTAGCCGGATGCGGCTGTTTTGTAATCAATATTGCCGTCAAGCTTTTTGAAATACGGCTCCTCCTTCGTTTTTTCAACGTCCTCTGAGCTGAGCAGCACGCTCCCCTGCGCGCTTAAGACAAAGGAGGCGACGAAGGAGCTGTTTTCGACGTTCAGCACCTTTTCCGATATTTCGCTGACGCGCAGATCAAAGGCAAGCACGCCGACAAGAGATTTATTCTGATCATAGATCGGCACCGAACAGGTGACATAGCTTCTTTTATCCGTGCCGCTGTACAGCTCCGACCAGTGAAGGTCTTTCGCGGCAACAGTGTCCTTATACCAGTCCCTTGTGCGCATATCGGCTTTTTCCACCGCCGCGTAGAAGGTGTCGGTGCTCGAAATGACCATGCCGTTCTCCAGTACTAGGTATGCCAGAGATATTTTCGGCTCGATGCTTAAAATATTGTCAAACATGGGTGTGGCGGCGGAGAGCGTTTTCAGCGTCCGGCGTACCTCCGCTTTACTCGGATTTGCCGCCTGTGAGATGATGTATTCCTCGTAGCGGCTGATCGGCTTATAGCTGTTGGTTCCGCCGTTGCGGTACAGGGTTTCGACATCGCCCTTCACGGTCATCAGTTCGCCCATGATCCGCTCAAAATCGATGTTGATGGTCTGGGCGTTGTAATTGGCAAGGGAGACCGCAAGCCGTGAGCTGCTGTCGGTTATTTCCGCGACATTCTTCTTATACAGCTCTCCGATAGCCGCTTCGTTCTCTTTTTGGAAGCTTGTTCTGATGTCGAAAAACCCGTAATAGGAGACGGCGAATAACAGGGTGATGACCAACAGGGAAAGCCCCAAAAGAGCCGTCAATATTTTTCTGCCGATACTCATAGCAATCCGACCTTTCAAAGCCTGATAACGATATTGTTCATACCGAGGTTCGTCGTGTAGTCCACTTGCTTCGCCATTTTTAAGATGAGGTTTAAGCCCATGCTATCGCCTAAGTCCGTAGCGCCGTCGGGCTGTTCCATGTTGCTTTTATAATACTCAAGCGGGTTGAACCGCTTCCCCCCGCAGCGCAGGCGCATGGTCACTTTTTCATCCAGTACAAAGATTTTCACGTCGACGGCGCCGTTGTTTTTACCTTCAAAGATATGTTTCAGCATCAGGACGAGTATTTCCTCGAGGGCAAGCCCTATTGTCATGGACTGCTTCGGATTCAGGTCGCAGCTCTCACAAAAATCGCTGATCTTATCGGAGCTTTCCATCACGGCATCCATGTTGGCGTCGACGGAAAAGGAAATAAATTTCCCTTCGTCGGTGTCGCGCCTGTTTAACAAAAGGAGCCCGCGCAAATCCTTCTCCTGCCGGAGCGTACCGACGGCAGCAAAGGAGACGGCTAAAAGCGTCAAAAGCTCCCCGACTAAGAAGCTTAGCCAGATGCCGTTTGTACCCCATGCTTTTGACAGCAGCAGGGCGGCCGGTACGCTGAAAACCAGCCCTCTGCACACGGTGAGCAGATTGGCGATTTTCGTCCTGCCAATCGTCGTGTAATAATAGTTGAGTATCTGGTTTACGACGACCCCTATGAGGCTGACCGCGCTGATGACCAGAGCGGGAACGGCGACAGCCTGCTGCGCGTCTGAATCAAGTCCGAACAGAGCGCAGATAGGCTTCGAAAACGCGGAAACCAGAACACAGAACGCCGCCATCGACAGAACGCCGATCCTGACGGCGAGCAGAAGCACCTTGCGGACGCTCTGCGTGTCATGCTCTCCGTAAAACACGCCCACCAGCGGGGAGACGGTCTGCGCGATTCCCGATACGACCGCCTGCGCCAGTGTGTTGACGCTGCCCACAAAGGCAAAACCGGCCGCAGCGAGAGGACCTCCCGCCGCGAAGATAAGGGTATTGAGGACCCATATCCTGATCACGGAATAAAGGTTGTTCAAAGCGGGCGGGCTGCCCGTGATCATGACCCCGCGGATCATCCGTATGGGCTTGCGGACAACGGTGAAGCGATAGCCCGCCTTGATAAAGAGCAGAGGAAACATCAGAAGCACCGCGAGAAACGAACTGAGAGTAGTCGCGAGGCTCAGTCCGTATGTCCCCAAATCCATTACCATCGTGAAATACATGTCCAGCGTTATGTTCATAACGGTCATGATCAAAAACATGGCTACGCCGAGATTGCCCCGCCCTTCAATCCTGAAAAAGTTAAGAGGCAGGTAAACCGCTATTATGGCTGTCGCGCCGGGTATAAGCCCGCGGCAGTAGTCGTCGATCATGGGTCTCAGAGCGCCGTCGCCGCCCAAAAGATTCACAATAGGCTCCCTCAGCGCCCACCCCGCCGCGGTTATCAGTCCGCCGCAGAGCAGCACGAGCAGCGTCGCGAGCGTAAACAGCTTATTGGCGGTGCGCCGGTCCTCCTTGCCGAGGCATACGGACGCCACCGTGGACGCGCCGGAGGCAATCAGCGTCCCTATCGTCGTAAACAGGAAGAACAGGGGATTGACCAGACTCATAACCGCGAGGGCGTCGCTGTCGAGCACCTGCCCCGCGATGATATGATCGGCCATAAAGCCGACGTTGCCGCTGAGAATGGCGAGTATGGACGGGATCAGGTACCTCTTAAAGCTGCTCTCGATCAGGAAATCGTTGTCCTTCACCGCCGGTTCCTCACTGTATCGTCAGAATCTCCGTAAAGCCCGTAATCTGAAATATTTCCATGATCGTCTCGTTGACGCCGGTGATGACCATACCGCCCTGTGTATTCATCTGCTTTTGTCCGGCGAGTATGACGCGCAGTCCCGCGCTGGAAAGATAGCTCAGTGCCGAAAAATCCAGAACAAGCTCTGTAACGCCCTCAAGGCTCGCTTTGAGCTCCGCTTCAAGCTGGGGAGCGGTATTGCTGTCCAGCCTGCCTTCGAGAGATATGGTCAATTTACTTCCGTCCTGTTTCTTGTCGATTGTCATTAACAAATCTCCTTTTACAGCGCGTTAACGCGCTAACTTTTTTATCAAAATTCCGTTAGCCCTTACAGTAAAAGCAAGGCGGAATAGCGACCTCTTTAACCGTGACAGTATGTAATCTGCTTAAGAACGACAGCTTTCCCTAATCTCTGAAAGGCGGCAGCCTCCCCGGCAAAGGTCGCCGTAGGCGCAGGTTTCGCAGGCGGAGCTTCGCTTTTTTTGCCGAAACGCGTTCAGCAGCGGGTTCTCGTGCCACTCTGTACAGTCAAGTGTTGCCGCGTCGCCGAACGTTTCGTTCCAGAACGAGCACGGCTTATACCGTCCGCGGACATCGACGGCGATATACGCGTTGCCGCCCAGACAACCGTTGACATCGGCCGCGTACAGGAATTTTTTATCGATAAGACCGGCAGGCGCGATTACCTGAAAAAACGAACAGTCGAAAAGGAACTGCATTCTGTATTTTTTGGACAATCGGAGCAGCAGCGCGGGCAGCTCCTGTTCCTTGTCCGCAAGATCAAGCCCTTCTACGCCGGTGTTTTTATCGGTGTGCTTGTACCGCAAAAACAGTATGCGCCTGAAACCTGCCGCTTTTGCCTTTTTGACATACTCCTCAAACAACGGGAATGTCTGCGTCGTCATCAGCAGATTGAGCCCGGGCTTTTTACGCGTCGCCTGACGGTAAACCTGTGCCGCTCTGAGCACGTTTTCAAGGTCCTTCGGGGCGTGCAGGCTGAAATGTACATTCCCGAATA
>CAYYFY010000041.1:0-10564 GCA_964471035.1 uncultured Eubacteriales bacterium | reverse complement strand
AAACCGGATGCCAAAATCACCAGCGTCATCAAGGACAGCACAACAGGAAGCCAGGTTATAGCTTATTCGGACATGAGTAAAGAGACTGCCACCGGATACCTTGCCAAACTGAAGGAGCAGGGTTACAAGTCGGAAATGGAAGCCAATGACACGGAAGGAATTTTATTTACAGGGAAAAACGCGAGCGGCGCGTCCGTGGTGTTTGCCTATACCTATTCGTCCAACGACGGAAGTATAACCTACGCACCCAGCCAGGAAAGTCAAAACGCGCAAACGGATAACCCTGCGGATTCCTCAACAAAGGCGGATATGACCGACGCTTCGCCGTGGCCTAAGGATTTTCTGACCGGCGTGCCGGAGCTTGAGGGTAAAATTACCAACGTAGTGAATCAAAACGACGAGACTGTGACAGTCGATTTGGAATATGTCGAAAAAGCGGACTTTGAAACCTATGTCAGCACCTTAAAGCAAAACGGGTATACCGTGGACGCCGATGAAACGAAGGAAACCAATGGTTATGATTACCGGGCATACAACAGCAAGGGCGACAACATCATCGTCAATATGAACTACACCGATAAGACGGCGTCCATTTATATGGAAAAAGCCGTAACGGAATAGGAGAAAAAACATGAAAAAAATCAGTTTATTAATAACCGTTATCATGATGCTCGCGCTCTTTGCCTCCTGCGGAACAAAGGGCGGTACGACTACGACAGGCGCGTCGGGGGCGACAGGCACGTCGGGCGCCGCCGCGTCTTCTAATGATTCAACTACAGCCGCGCCCGCGGCATCCGAGAAACTGAATGTGACTGTTCCCGCCGGATGGGTCAAAAACGAAGCCAGCGTTTTAGAGCATCAATACGCGAAGAACACAGCCAGTTTTATGGTGAAGAAAGAGAATTATACGCAAAAGACCCTGTCGGGGGTTGTCACCGAGGCGGAAGGTATTTTTAAGAATTCCTTTGACGAATATAAGGCGGTCGGCACCGAGGATATTAAAATCGCGGGCCGTGACGCGAAAAAGCTGACGTTCACCTGCAAAATGAGCAAGCTTTCCATGAAATATATGTATGTGTTTATATTCGTGAACAATGAGGCTAACGTCATCACCTTCGGAGACCAGACAAGTACATTCGACAGCCTTTCGTCAGACTTTGAGACCATTTTGGACGGTCTGACCATCAGTTGAAACCGTGTACAACTTATAGTATAAATGAAAAGAGGATAATTGTATGGTATTCAGAAAAATCAGAAGCGTTATTCTGTCACTCGCGCTTGCCGCCATTATGCTTTTAACCATGCTGCCGATAAACGCGTTTGCGGCGGATGATGTCTGCGACATCGGCGGTACTCAATATGCCACACTTGAAGCGGCTCTGGCAGCCATCAGTGCGGGAGAAATCAAAACAATCACTCTGCTGAAAAATATCGATTATAACAAGGGCATCGCTCTGGACAACAAAAAAATAACCTTTGCGCTGAACGGCTATACGCTGAATGTGGTAAGCTCGGTTGAGGGTGTCGCCGCGTTGAATGTATATAACGGCGGAGGCGTCGCTCTTTCCGGCGCGGGCGCGCTGAACGTGACGGGGCCGGCTCGCGGCTACGGCGTAACGGCAACCTCCAATACAATAGCGTCAGCGGTAACCGTCACCAATGCCGCGGGTATCGGAACAGAGAGCAAAGCCGCCCACGCATACAACAAAGCTACGCTTACTGTTTTGGGAGATGTGACGGCGACAGGTATAAATAGTTTTGGCGTTCATGCTCAGGCAGGGGCTGTCATTGATGTGAAGGGGAATGTCAGCGCGGGCAATCAAGGCGTCTGTGTTTCCGACGCGACCGTTAAGGTTGCCGGAAACGTAAAGGCTGACGGCAGCGATTTAATCGGAAATCCGGAGGGAATCGGCGTCAACGTATATGATGGGATTGCCGAAATCGGAGGAAATGTCACCGCGAACCGGGTTGGCGCGATGTCGGTGGCAGGCGGTCAAATCACCATCGGCGGCACGCTCACCGCTCCGGACTATATCCAATTCAATGATGACGCGCCTACGGCGATCGGCGGTTATCTGGCGGACACCACCAAACCCGGTTACCGTACCTATCAGCACGCAACAGCCGGAACCGTCTGGATAAAGGAAGAAAGTAACCATGTCTGCGAAATCGGCAGCACGCCATACACTTCATTGGGCGAAGCGCTGGCGGCGGTTTCGAGCGGCGGCACCATCAGACTGTTGCAGGATATTACGCATACCGAGGACATCAAAGTAGAGAACAAGACGATTAACCTCGACCTTGGGAACTATAATCTTCTGCTTGACACAAGCGCCGGTGAATCCTATTCTCCCGCGCTTATGGTGATAAACGGCGGTAAGGTGAAGCTAACCGGCACGGGAACGGGCAAGTTTCATGTGAAAGCGTTTTCCACCGCCATATCCGCGGTTGGCGTAAACACGGAAGCTACCGTCCACGATGTGGCGGCCGGTGACGGCGACGGTGTGTATATGGTCGGCAGCGGCGTTAATTTGGAAAGCAACAGTATTGTCACCGTACTCGGCAGCATCACCGTGGGCAACGGCAACGGCGTGAGCATGAACGCGAAGGATGGTAAGGTCGTTGTCCACGGCAACATAACGGCGGGCAGAGTCGGTGTGGAAATCGCCTCAAACCCCAATACTCAGGCTACCGTAAACGGCAATGTCGCTGTCGATGGCGATGGGGCTACCGGACTTCGGGCGTATGGGCAAACGGCCATTACAGTGACCGGAGATGTGACGGTCCGGGGAAGCGACTGCCTTGGCGTTCATGCTTACGGCAGCACAATTACGGTAGGCGGCAATGTGGTATCCTCCGGCATAGGGGCGCAGAGTGAGGCAAAAGGCAAGGTGGTAATTGACAAAAGCCTGTCGGCGGGAAGCCCGTTTGTCATTGTGGGAACCACCTCAATGACTGCCGGTCAAGGGAGCGGAACAGGCGGTTCCCTTCTCTACACCGACGGCGTAAACACCGTTCAGATCGGGAGTGTTGGCAATCCCGCGCCTACCTATACCATCACCCTTCGGGATGACGGCAACGGCACGGCGAGCGCCGATTTCGATTCCGCCGCGGCGGGTACGGAAATTACGCTCACCGCCACGCCGAACAGCGGGTATCGGTTCAAGGAATGGCAGGTAATAAGCGGCGGCGTGACCGTTACGGATAATACATTCACCATGCCCGAAAACGATGTCACGATAAAAGGGGATTTTGAGAAAATTCCGGACGAAATCACTCAATACGAAATCACTAAGGGCGCGAACAGCTCCTGGCAGATAGGCGCAACCGGAGAGGTTGAAATTGTCTGCAACGGCGATTTCAATAAATTCACGGGGCTGAAAATCGACGGCGTTTTACTCGGCGCCGAGCAGTATACGGCTGCGTCGGGCAGCACCGTCATCACGCTGAAGGACGAATATCTCAATACCTTAACCGAAGGCGCGCATTCCGTTGAGCTTGTCTACGAGGACGGCGGTGTCCAGACGGAGATTACAATCCTTGCCGCCGAGGACGAAAGCGGTATCAGCGGGTTCCTTGCGTTTCTTCTGTCCCTTCTTATGGAAATCATTGCTATCTTGACTGGCTTAATAGGAATGTAAAAAAGTAAGGAGAAGTTTAAGGTGACAGCAAAAAGCCTTAATCAAAGGTTGATTCATTCGTTTTCCGAATTACAACAAGCTTACACTGATGAAATAGCATGGCAGGAAGGGGACGACACCGGTTCTCATGTTGTCTTCGGTGATGTATTAACCCCATACTTACTAAAAAGCATACAAGACGGACGATCGGATATTATCGAAAAGGTATGCGTTTTTCTTGAAGAATTATTGCAAACAAAGGATGAGTACGCAAATGAAGTCGTTACCTGTAGTGTTTTGGAGAGTATTGTCGCAGCGGACATTAACCACGGTTATGTTGAGCCAATGCTCGGAGAAAAAACGAATGAAATTTGGCAGATGCTAAAGAAAAACGTGTAAAAATTAGTCTGAGTACCATCTTACCGCACAACAACCGCCGGAAACGGCGGTTGTTGTGCGGTAAGACGTGTCACATTTTTTATGTATGCGATTTTTTATTTCGTTCCGAAAATCCTGTCGCCCGCGTCGCCGAGACCCGGGACGATGTAGCCGTGGTCGTTCAGGCAGTCGTCACAGGCGGCGACGATGATGTCGGTGTCCGGGTGCGCCTCCTGTAAGGCTTTCAGTCCCTCCGGAGCGGCGATGATGCCTAAGAATTTGACGCTGCGCGGATGGCGTTTTTTGATCTGGCTGATGGCGTCAATAGCCGAGCCGCCGGTGGCGAGCATCGGGTCCAACACGATGACGTCGCGCTCCTCGATGTCGGCGGGGAGCTTGCAGTAGTACTCGACGGGCATCAGAGTAGCCGGATCGCGGTACAGACCGATGTGGCCGACCTTCGCCGAGGGGACAAGCGCGAGCACGCCGTCAACCATGCCCAGTCCCGCGCGCAAGATAGGCACGAACGCTAACTTTTTGCCTACAATCGTCTTGGCTTTGGCGAGTGCGACGGGGGTTTGTACCTCGATATCCGTCAGCGGCAGGTCGCGCGTCGCCTCGTAGCAGAGCAGCGTGGCAATCTCGGACACGAGCGCGCGGAATTCCTTGCAGCCGGTGTCTTCGTCTCGTAAAATAGACAGCTTATGCTGGATAAGCGGGTGGTTCATAATCATAACTTGCGCCATTTTTCTACAACTCCTTTGTGTTGACAACAGTATAATACGAAAAATACGGTCAGTCAATAACGCGAATAAAAAAGTGCCTTGAACTTCGTAAGAATTTGCGGTATACTTGAAAAACAAAGGGGGCTTTTCACATGAATTATTCTGAGGCTGTGAGTATTTATGGTCAAAATCCGACCAAAGAAACGCTGTCGGACGTCACCGCGAAGCTGTGCGGGGAGATGACGCTCAAGGAAAAGCTCCGTATGCTGTCGGGTCACGCCATGGGGGCTACCGTGAAAAACTACCTGACCATGCGGCGTATCTACAACGCCACACCCTACGGCGCGGGCGGCTGCGAGCGGCTGGGTGTTCCCGAAGTGCTGTTTACCGACGGTCCGCGCGGGATCGTTATGGGGAATTCAACGTGCTTTCCGGTCTCCATGCTCAGGGGCGCGGCGTTCGACGACGAGCTGGAGTACCGTGTCGGCGAGGTTCTCGCCAAGGAGGCTCTCGCGGGCGGGGCTAATTATTTCGCGGGCATCTGCATCAATCTGCTGCGGAATCCCCTGTGGGGGCGCGCGCAGGAGACCTACGGTGAAGATCAGTTCCTTTTAGGACGCATGGGCGCGGCGCTCGTAAAAGCCATGCAGGACAACGGCGTCATTGCCTGTCCGAAGCACTACGCGCTCAACAGTATTGAAGATTTACGATTTTCGGTCGACGCCAAAGCGGATGAGCGCACGCTTTTTGACGTCTATCTGCCCCACTTCAAGAAGTGCGTCGATGCGGGCGCGCTCTCGATCATGGGCGCGTACAATAAAGTCAATGGCACCTATTGCTGTGAAAGCGCCTATCTGTTAAAGGATGTACTGCGCGGCAAGTGGGGCTTCGACGGCTTCGTCATCTCCGACTTCATGTTCGGCGTCTACGACGCGGCGCGCTCCATAAAAGCCGGACTTGATATAGAGATGCCGTACACCTTCCGCTACAGAGGTCTTGCGGGACTGATTAAAAAGGGAGTAATTACGCAGGACGAGATTGACGGCTGCGTAAAAAATATCCTCGGCGCGCTTATCCGCGTGCTGCCAAAAGGTAAGGCGGTTTCAAAAGATGTCATCGTCTGTGAGGAGCATACGGCGCTTAGCAGTGAGGTCGCCTTAAAGGGCATGACCCTGCTCAAAAATAACGGCATACTGCCGCTGAAAGCAAATATAAAGCTTGCCGTGGTCGGGCGGTACGCCGAAAAAATCAATGTCGGCGATCACGGCTCGAGCTGCGTCTACAGCCCCTACACCGTGACTCCTTATGAGGGGTTGAAAGAGGCGTTCGGCGAAAACAACGTGATGTTATACGGCGGCAACGACACCGCCAAGGCCGTTCTAGCCGCTAAAGGTTGTGATGCCGCGGTCGTGTGCGTGGGCAGCGACTACCGCGACGAGGGCGAGTTCCTCGTCAATTTCGGCAAGATTAAAAAGAAGCCCAAGGGCGTCGGCGGCGACAGGGCTTGCGCCTGTATCCCCGAAGCGGACGCCGCGATGATCAAGGCGCTCCACCGGAGCGGCGTAAAGGTCATCGTCAACCTGATGGGCGGCAGCGCCTACTGTATCGGCGACTGGGACAGTGAAGCCGACGCGGTGCTCATGACCTACTACAGCGGTCTTGAAGGAGGGCGAGCGCTTGCGGACATCTTAAGCGGTAAGGTTTCGCCGTCGGGCAGATTACCGTTTACGATGGCCGAGAACGAAAAGGATTATCCGCCTATCGTGCGTATCGGCGACGGTAAATTTGAAATCGAATACGGCTACTATCACGGCTACGCGCTGTTTGAGAAAAAGGGGCTGCCCGTCCGGTACCCGTTTGGCTTCGGCTTGTCGTATACGGCCTTTTCCTATTCCGGTTTGAAGGTTGAAAAGACCGATACGGCGCTGCTCGTGAGCCTTAAAGTCAAGAATACGGGCAAGCGGGACGCGGATACCGTCGTACAGATCTACGCCGGTTCGGAGGACAAAGAAAAAGACAGACCGATTAAGCTCTTAAAAGGCTTTAAGCGTGTGCCGCTAACGACGGGAGAAATTAAAGAAGTAACCGTCGAAATACCGTTGCCGGAGCTGGCTTTTTATGACGAAAGGATAGGGGATTACGCGCTCGACGGCGCGTATACGGTTTACGCCGGCGAGGATTCGCAAAAGGCGAACGCCTTGAAAAAGACTATAAAGCTTTCATAGGAAAGGGAAATATATGAAATTTGTTTTGATGACCAACCAGAAATTTCAGGTCGCGCGCGTCTACAGCGACGCGCTCAAAGAGCAAATCCGTGAGCGCGGCGAGCTGCCCGATTTTGTCGTCGGCAAGGGCGATCTGAAAAAGTATAAGGAATATCTCAAGGATGTCGAAATCATTTTTTCGACGTGGGGGATGCCGCATTTGTCCAAAGAGGAAATCGCTGAATATCTGCCGAATCTCAAGGCGGTGCTCTATGCCGCCGGTACTGTCCAGAAGTTCGCGCGCGAGTTTTTGGAGCTGGATATCAAGGTGTCCAGTGCCTGGCGCGCCAACGCCATCCCCGTCGCGCAGTTTACGTTCGCGCAGATCGTGCTGGCGCAGAAGGGGTATTTTCAGGCTGCCAAGCGCGTTAAAAAGAATCAGCCGTCGGCGCTGCTCCACAGCTACAAGCACCCGGGTAATTATAAAACAAAGGTCGGTATCGTCGGCGCGGGCGCGATCGGTTCGATGGTCTGCGAGAGGCTCAAAGCCATCGACTGTGAGGTGCTCGTCTATGACCCGTTTTTGAGCGAGGAACGCGCCAAAGAGCTTTGTGTCACGCTGACCGACCTCGAAACGCTATTTTCGGACTGCGACGTCATCACTAACCACCTTGCCAATAAAGAAGAGCTGAGAGGTATTTATAACTACGCGCTTTTCTCGAAGATGAAGCCCTACGCGACGTTCATCAACACGGGGCGCGGCGATCAGGTCGTCGAGAAAGACCTGGCGCGCGCCATGCGTGAGAAGCGCTCGCGCACCGCTTTAATCGATGTCACGAGCAGCGACATCGTCACCTATAAAAATGTGATGACCCGTCAGCGCAACGTCGTCCAGAGCCCGCACATCGCCGGCTCCGGCGGGCAGGAGGTCTGGCGCATGGCTGAGTACATGATCGGGGAATACGACCGCTTCGCGGCGGGAGAGCCGTTGCAACACGAGGTTACATTAGAAATGCTTGCCACCATGGCTTGATTCAGCGGAGCTTGTGGACAGATAAACGGGTAAGGAGCTTAGTTTTTGGATAGGCTTAAAATTCTCTCCTCAAATCAGATAAAGAGCCTTGCTATCGCCGCGATGTTCGCCGATCATCTGGCGTGGTGGCTGCTCGAGACTTTAAGCCCGGGCGGGCAGCTTGTCCACGGTATCGGGCGGCTGACCGCGCCGCTGATGTGCCTGTTTGTCGTCGAGGGGTATATACATACTAAGGATGTCGGGCGGTATCTTAAAAGAATGCTGTTGTTCGCCGCGGTCTCGCATTTTCCGTATGTCTGGTATTTCGGGTACCCGTGGTATAAGTATACGAGCGTCATCTTCACATTGTTTGTCGGTCTGCTACTGCTCTATATGAACGGGCGCGTTCTGCATAATGTATACGCCAAAACGGCCTTCGCGCTGTTGTGCCTGCTGCTCGTGTACAACGCGGACTGGTCGTACATCGCCGTGCTGTGGATTTTCGCTCTGTATCTGCTCCGCGACCGCCCGTGGCTGCGCGCCGGAGCGTTTGCCGCTATAGGGCTGCTGCTTTACGCGCTGCCTCGGTTTATCGATTCGGATTACAAGGCGTTTTATGTGTTCGGTTTTTTGATAGCGCTCGTGCCGATGGCGCTTTATAACGGCGAGCGCGGCATTAAAAATTGGTTTACCAAGTGGAGCTTCTATGTATTCTATCCGCTGCATCTGTTGATTCTTGCCGTCTGTAAATACTGTTTAGGGAGGCTATCATGGCTTTAGGACTTACCTCCGTCACATTCCGCAAGCTGTCCTGCGACGAGATCATCGCGCTCGCTAAACAAGCGGGCTGCGCGTGTATCGAGTGGGGCGGAGACGTCCATGTGACGGATATAAACACGGCGAGAAGTGTGCGCGAAAAATACGGAGCGGCGGGAATAGATACGCATTCCTTTGGGAGCTATTATCGGCTCGGCGAGGGAAATGAGGAAGGATTTTCGGGTGTCTGTGAGATTGCGCGGACGCTCGGCGCGGAGATCATCCGCGTGTGGCTGGGGGACAAGGGCAGTAAGGATATAGATGAAGGCTGCTTTGAGGCGCTCGCGCTCGAGGCGCGGCGGCTCGGCGAAAAGGCTGCCGCTCATGGGTTGACTGTCGCCTTTGAGTTTCACAGAAATACGCTTAACGATACAGGAGAAGTGTCGAACCGGTTTTTAAGGCGTGTCGGACTCCCCGATGTGAAAACATACTGGCAGCCGATGTACACAGGGCGCGATATGGAAAACTTAAAAGCGGTTTTACAGGATACCGTCGTCGTCCATCTGTTCAAATGGAACAGGCTCGGCGTGCGGTACCCGCTGGCGCGCGGGGAAAAAGAGATACGCGGATTTCTTGATATTCTGAAAGAGGGGAACTATAGCGGCGACATCATTCTTGAATTTGTCAAGGGAGACAGTCCGGCGCAGTTCCTTAAGGATTTTCAGACCTTAAAGGGGTGGTGGGAATGAAGCAGGCGTTTACGCCCGACGCGTATATGGACAGCTTGTACGGAACGGTTTTTACCTCCCCGTACAGGAATGTAACCGACGGGGTTGAGGCTGAGGCGGTCGCCTTGAGGCTCAAGGAACGGTTGTCCGATGTTCTCGGCTATGACCGGATTCCGCTGAAAAAGATGAGCGCGCCCGTGCTTTTAGGCGCGCCCGAGGAGCGCGGGGCGTACCGGCAGACCGCGCTGTCAGTCGAGATTCTCGAGGGTTTTTCTATGCTCTGTTACCTGCTTGTGCCCACCGAACCGACGGGTAAGCCGACGGGCGTCGTCGCGCTGCCCGGTCACGGGTACGGGGCGCGGCAGATACTCGGTCAGACGAAGAACGGCAATCCGCGTTCGTTCCCGTTTCTCGACGATTATCAGAAAAGCTTTGCCGTGCGCCTTGCCGAGAGGGGAAACGCCGTGATCGTGCCGGAGCTGATGGGCTTCGGGCAGTCACGGATGAAAAAGGATATACACAAACCGTTTTACAGCAGCTCCTGCGCCGCGCTGTCGCACAGGCTGCTCGCCTTTGGGCTGACTCTGGCGGCGTTTCGCGTCTATCAGACGATATGCTGCGCTGATATTTTACTGAAAACCGCCGGGTGCCGCGCCGACCGGCTCGGCGTCATGGGCATCTCCGGCGGAGGACTTACCGCGCTTTACGCGTCTGTGCTCGATACGCGGTTTACCGACATTGTCATAAGCGGTTATGTCAATACTTTTAAGGACAGTATTTTGAGCGTAAAACACTGTCCGGACAACTACTTTCCGGGTATACTGCGCATCGGGGAAATTTACGATTTCGCCGCCTCGCTGGCGCCGCGCCGTCTGCTGCTCGAGTGCGGGGAAAAAGATAAGATTTTTCCGCTGAAGGGCTCGCGTGAGGCAATCGCTAATATCGGGCGCGTCTACGGACTCTTTGACGCTACAGAACAGTTTTCCTATGATATTTTCGACGGGAAGCACCGGATTTCCGGCAAAATGTCCTTTGATTATTTCGGAGAGACGGTATGCTGAAAGGTATGGTTTCGGCGCTTTTTGATTTTGTCAAAATTAAAAAAGCAGAGCCGCTGTCCTTACAATATATCGCGTCGGAG
>CAYYFY010000040.1:0-10699 GCA_964471035.1 uncultured Eubacteriales bacterium | reverse complement strand
CGACAGGGTTTGTTGATTTTGATAAAATGCCCGCTACCGACAGAAAAGCCGCGCTCGAAAAATGCAAAAAAACGCTTTCGGCGGTCAATAAAAATTATGAGGCGATAAAGCGGGAGCATATAGCGGATTATCAGTCGATATATACGAAACACGTTTTGGCGCTGGATTCTGATTGCGGGGACAATACGGACGTTCTTTTAAAGTCCGCGAAAGACGGCAAGTTATCGCCCGCGCTGTGCGAGCTGCTCTACAATTACGGAAAATACATGATGATTTCCGGCAGCCGGAAGGGCGGTCAGGCGCTCAACCTGCAGGGTATATGGAACAAGTCCGTAAGACCCCCGTGGAGCAGTAATTTCACGATAAACATCAACACCGAGATGAATTACTGGGCGCTTACGAAATCAAACCTCGCCCAGTGCGCCGAGCCCTATGTACGGCTCGTAAAAAACATTATGAAAAACGGCGCGAAAACAGCCGCAGTGAATTACGGCTGCGGCGGCTTCTGCTGTAATCACAATGTCGATATCTGGTGTAAAACCGCTCCCGTAAGGGGTAATCCCGCGTATATGTACGCGCCTTTGTGCGGCGCATGGCTCGCAAACGAGCTGTACACGCATTACAAAACCGGCGGACTAAAGGAATACGAAGCCGACATCCGCGAGATGATTAAGGAATCCGTTCTGTTCATCAACGATTACCTTGTTTTGAAGGACGGGTATTATGTGACGGCTCCGTCCGCGTCGCCGGAAATCGGGCTTTTTCAAAACAAAAGCCACGCGTCGCTCGACTATGCCTCTACCTTTGAAATGAGCATTGCGCGGCAAGCTTTCAACAATTATCTTGAATTCTCAAACGATGCGCTCGCCGAGGAAATTAAAGAAAAACAGTCTAAGCTCTATCCGATCAAAAGCAGAGACATCGGCATCAATGAATGGCACGCGGATTTTCCCGTAGACGACAAGGGGCACCGCCACTTTTCGCCGCTTTACGGCTTTTACCCCGCCAATATTATCAAATATTACGAGAACGCCGAGCAAACGGACTGGGTGAAAAAGCTGTTCGAGTACAGAACCAATCATTCAAAGGAATATATCGGCTGGTCGGCGGCATGGGCAATCTGCATTTGCGGCAGGCTTCATGACGCCAAAAAAGCGGAAACGATTATCAGCTCCATGATGGCGCACGCGGTTTTCAAAAATCTGTTCTGCGTGCATCCGCCGCACCTTTTTCAGATTGACGGCAATCTGGGCTTTATCGCGGGTATCAACGAATTGCTGATTTTCGAGGAAAACGGCATAGTGGATTTACTGTCGGCGCTGCCTGAGAAATGGAAAAACGGCGAAGTGACGGGCGCGGTTGTGAACGACGTCCTGCTTTCATTTAAGTGGGAAAACGGAAAAGTAACAACAATAACGAGTGACAAGCCGATTACCGTGAGAAACTTAAATCTTAGTGAAAGCGTAGAAATCGGTAATCTTGTTGAAATTCAGCGGGGCTAAACGTATGGAAAAAACACAAAAAGGCGTTGCCTGTGGCTATGTATGGAACAAAAACGATCCCTTCACCGATGAACATATCCGTAGCTTAAAAGCCGATGACAAGGCTTTCAGGATCCTTTGCCTTACAGATATTCATCTGAAAAACCGCGGCACCTTCGCCGCGCGTCTGGGGGTGAACTATCTGCTCGACGGCGCGGGTTATATAGGGCTTAGCAGGTTAATCAAAAAAGTGCGCCCCGATCTCATCACTGTTCTGGGCGATACCGTCTGCACCCCGAAAAACGATGTTCAGCTTGAAAAATTTTCAGGATTCATGGATAAGTTCTGTATCCCGTGGGCGCCGGTGTTCGGGAATCACGACGAAGAGGGCAGAGCCGACAAAGCGAAGCTCTGCGATATATTCCTAAAAAGCGGATACTGCGTTTTCGATTACGGTCCAAAAGATTTGCATGAGGCGGGTAATTACGCCGTAACCATAAACAGAAACGGCAAGCCTAAGTATACACTTTACTTCTTAGACAGCGGCGCGACGGTGGATTCCGACGGCAATAAGCATGCGGACGGCATTATACAAAACCAGATTGACTGGTACAATTGGGTCGGCGACGGTATTAAAAAAACGAACAATAGCCGGATTCCGTCCATGGCATTTTTCCATATACCGCTGAAGCAGTATGAAGGCCTAACAGAATTTGAAATCGGCGAGGACGCCGAGAAAGCACATATAAGAAACAGCGACTTCGGATTTTTTAACACCTTCAAACAATCCGGCGGCACGCACATTTTCGCGGGGCATTACCATAACAGTAATTTTGTATCCTCCTTTAAAGGCGTGAAGCTGTGTTATGTTCAGAAAAGCTCGTACAACTGTTATTTCAAATTCCAAATGACCGGGGGAACGCTTATTACGATACAAAACGATAACACGGTGAACTTAGAGCTTGTCAATTTTTAATTGTGGGGGTTTTTGCAATGAAAACAATGAAAAAGATTTTAGTGGGTGTGGGTTCTCTTTGCGCGGCAACAGCGATTCTTTACGGCGTGTTTACGAATATCAGCTTTTCAGAGGTCGGTGAAGCGGCGTTTTCCGTACTGCAGATAACCGATGTACATATATTGAATGACGCCAAAAAGGACAAAAAGGCTTTTCGTACCATCGAAATGATGATTGAAGAGGCAAAGCCCGATATGATTATGTTAACGGGCGACCTCACAAGCGAAAAGGAGAACTTCACGGCTTTTAAAACCTTCTGCGCGTTTATGGAGGAGTTCAAAATACCGTGGGGCTTCGTTTTTGGCAATCACGAGGGACTGGACATTGCCTATGCCGACGGCGAGGTGCTCGACCCCGACAAGATTACCGACAAACAAACGCTCAACGACTATCTCGAGTCGCTGGAATACTGTATCTATGAGCGCGGAGAAAAGGGCGTTGACGGCATGGGCAATTATTCTTATATTGTCCGTGACGATAATAAAAAAGCGCTGATGTCGCTCATTATGATGGACAGCAATTCCTATTATCCCGATGAGAGTATCGGCGGCTATGACCGTTTCCACGAGAATCAGGTCGCGTGGTATGAAAAGACCGTAAAACAAATTGCTTTGCGGGAAAACGGCAGCGAAGAAAAAATAGTCCCCTCGCTTTTCTTCTGCCATATACCGCTTTATGAATACACAGAAGGCTTTGACAGCGCAAAAAAGAATGGTAAAATCCTTTCGGGGTATCGTTTTGAGGGCGAGTGCCACGCAAAGGTAGACGACGAAATGTTCGAAACAATGGTAAAGCTCGGCTCCACGAAGGGCGTTTTCGCGGGACACGACCATATGAACGACTATTCGGTGGACTTCAGGGGAATACGGCTTACCTACGGCAACTCCTGCGACCACAACATTTATGTTGTGCCGCGAAGAGGGGGAACGCTTATCAACATAAAAGCGGACGGAAGCTTCACCACACAGCAGCTCATACATCACAGAGCTGCCGGAAATATCATTGTAAAAGCCGAGAAATAGGAAACAGGGGGTAAAAGAAAATGAAGAAAGCGCTTAAAATCATCGTAAAAATCGCCGCGGTCATTCTCTCAGTCGTACTTGTCATAGCCGCCGTGCTGTTCTTTCCGCTGACAGGAGAGGAACATTTACAGATTTTTGCGGCGTCGGACACATTCGACATCAGCACGATTCAAACGGTTGAAAAGGAAGCGGGAAAGCCGTTTAAGATTCTTGTGTTGGCCGATACGCAGCTCTGGATGTCGCCTTCGCAAAACAAGCAGTGCTTTGGGGAAATAAAAGCGCTTGTCGAAAAATCGAAGCCCGATCTGATTGTTATGGTGGGCGATAATGTTTCGGGGGTCACGGCGCGGTTCGACATCAAAAAGCTCATCGATACGATGGAGTCCTTCGGGATTCCGTGGGCGCCGGTGTTCGGCAACCACGACAATGAAATACCGATGAATTCACTCAACTGGCAGGGCGATCAGTACGAAAAAGCGGAGCATTGCCTTTTCAGCAAAGGTCCTTCTAACCTTTACGGCGGCGGCAATTACGCCGTCAACATTACGGAGAACAGCAAGGTCGTTGAGACGCTGTATATGCTCGATAACGGCAGATACTTAAAGTACAATGACGGCAGTACCAGGGAAATCTATATAGGCTATGACCAGATAGCGTGGTACAAATGGAATGTGGAGGGCATCAAAAAAGCCGAAGGAAAGATAACGGATTCCATGGTGTTCACGCATTTCGCGCCCCCCCAGATGCGTATAGCCGTTAAAAAAATGAGCGATCTTGACGAGGCGACGGGCGTTTATACTGTTCAGTCTGAGTATGGCAGCGGAAAATGCGCGTATCTGCCGTCAGGCGCGCCTGTCGATTCGGGATTCTTTGATTTGTGCAAATCGCTCGGCTCCACGAAGCATATGTTTTTCGGGCATGACCATGAGAACGACGCCAGCGTCACCTATGACGGCATCACGATGACCTACGCCATGAAAACCGGTCTTTCTCCGAAGCCGTGGAACTTTGCCAAGAACACCGGCGGAACGCTTGTCACGCTGAATACCGCAGGCGATGGGGTCAACACGGCAATTGAAAATATTGTTATTACGGAGTGGTGAAGAAAGCGGGGCAAAGCACTTGAATATTGTATTCGATACGAGAAAGTATCCGGAAATTCAGCCGCTGTCATTCGGCAATACGGAGAGCGACATCACCTTAAACACCATGTACTACATGGAAAACGGTAAGCCGCGCGTCTTTGTGGCGGGCGAGTTTCATGGTGAACGGTATCCGCGCGAATTCTGGGAGGAAGAAATCCTAAAAATGAAGGCGGGCGGCATCGACGTCGTCAGCACCTATATTGTCTGGCTTTTTCACGAGCCGGAAAAGGGGCAGTACGATTTCAGCGGCAGCTATGACGACGCGTATTTTATCTCACTCTGCAAAAAGCACGGTATGCGCGTGATTATGCGCATCGGGCCGTATTGCCACGGCGAGCTTCGCCACGGCGGCATGCCCGACTTTGCTTTTCGTCTGCCGTATAAACGCAGTGACGATCCCCGCTATATCGCGCTGGCGAGAGAATACTGGAAAAGGCTGTATGAACATACCAAGGAGTATTACGACGGAAAAACGATCGTGGGTATTCAGCTTGAAAACGAGTATGTCAAGGGCTTTGACCATCTTCTCACGCTGCGAAATCTTGCCGAGGAGGTCGGCTTTAAAGTACCGATTTTCACGGTCACGGGCTGGGGCTTTCGTTTCGACAAAAACGATTTACAGGGTACCTACGGCGGCTACGCGGCAAGACCCTGGGCGCAGCATAAACATAAAATGCCTGTTTCCGGAAGTTTCACTATCCGAAAAAATTATCACTCCTACGATGGTATCGGTACCGATGTGATCGATTATTCAAAACCGGAAAAGCCCGTAAAAAATATTGTTCAGCCCAATTTCACCTGCGAGTGCGGCTGCGGCAATCAAGTGACGGAGCACCGGCGTGAGATCATTAGTACACAGGACGCTTACGGCGTGCCGTTTTGTACCGTCGCCAACGGCTGCAACTGGCTCGGATACTATATGTATCACGGCTCGGACAATCCGCGGGGCGGCTTGTATCAGGAGAGCAAAATCACGCTTTCGCCCAACAATCTGCCGATCATCGACTATGATTTTCAGTCGCCCTTGGGGCGCTTCGGCTACCCGAAGCAGAGCTATCATAAACTGAGAAACCTGAATAATTTTCTGCAATATTTCGGCGACAGGCTGGCGTCCATGGTGCCGTTCTACTCATCGGCTCTTACCATTGACGATGAATCCGACGCCGTAACGCCGCGCATCTGCGTCAGAGCGGATGAAAAGGGGAGCGGATTCTTGTTCGCCGCCACCTATGAGCGTGAAGAGCGTATGCCGCCGCTCGACGACATACACATAACCGTTGAAACCGCTTCACAAAGCATACAACTGCCGGCGCTGAATATGAAACCCGACAGCTTTGCGGCGTATCCGTTCAATATTGACCTCGGCGGCACACGGTTCGGCTACATCACGGCAATGCCGGTAGCGCAATGCGCGAAAGACGGCGTTACGACGTTCTTTTTCAAAGCTATCGGCGAATGGCAGGCGGAATATTCCGTTGGACAAACCGTCAGCCGTTTTGAAATATCCGATTCGCCGCGGCTGAATTATAACGAGCTTGACAGCGCAAACAGGATTGTTGTTTTGAGCGAAGCGCTTGCCGACAGCTTTTATCTGTTCGGCGACAAAGTCGTATTTACGACGGCGGTCATTTACGACAACGACGGTCTGGTTGTGGAATACAAGGCAGGCGATACCTGCGTGATTGACGGTAAAAGTATTCCCTTGAATACGCCGCCGATGAACGCGGGCGTGCGTCTTATAAAGCGCACGCCGTTTAAGATTAAGTACGCGCGGTATCTTTTCAGCCGCGGCAAACGGAAATATTATTCCATGACCGCCGAAAACCTTGTTTTTAATGACGGCATCGCCGATTATCGTCTCGATTTTGATTTTCGCGGCAACACGCTGCAAATGTATAGCGGCGGCGAGCTTGTGAGCGACTTTTTTAACATTGACGGCACGCACACGATGTCGCTTAAATATTTTAGGGACAGTCTGGAAAACGGGGCTATCGACATCGTCGCCGCGCCGTTTACAAGGCTTCATAAGGTGTACAGGGAAGCTGATTTACCCTTTAACGACGCGTCGCTGAAAGCGATAAAGCTCACGGCGATTTACAGAAAACGCCTTTCATAAGTGAAAAATTTTAGCGCGGGAGCTGTTCGGCTCCCGCGCTTTGTGTGTTTTTATAATGCTTACAGCGCGTCCCCGAGCGAGGGCAATTCGTCCGCGCCCCATTTTTCGCCGAGCTTTTTGAAAACGAAGAATACGGCGATTCCCAAAGCGATGGCAACCGCGCTCAAAGTCCAGTTGAGTGCGTCTTTGGGCAGCCCGGGGAAGATGGCAACAATAGAGCCGGACATAAAGCCGAGTACCAAAAAGTAAGCGAAGCCGCGGAATTTTTTGAAAATCAGCTTGGTGAGGTTTGAAAACAGCACCATGGCGACGACAAAGCAGACGCCGACGGGCGCGACGGTTAGGACGTCGAACTTCGCGGCGGCCTCGAGCAGCGGTTCGTAGACGCCGAGCATCATCAGCATCATCGAAACGCTCATGCCCGGGATCATGCCCGTACAGCCCGCTATAGCGCCGCAAAGACTGTAATACAGCGTCTTTTTGAGCGCGGTGTCGGTATACGCGGCAATGTCAATCATCGCATCGTGGTGACCCAAGAAACCGATGGTCAGCGCGAAGGCGAAGGCAAACAGAATACCGATTATGTATTTTACCTTGAAGCCGCCCGCTTTCGCCTCCTTGATTACAGTCGGGATACTGCCCGCTATCAGGCTGATGAAGAGCAGATACGCGGGGACGGGGAAATTGGCGAACAGCCAACGCAGCGCCTGAAGCAGTAAAAGCATACTGATCCCCGCGCCGATCCCCATCGGAAACACGTATAGAATATTCTTTTTCAGGTTCTTAAATGGATTTGAGACAATCTCAATCAAATCGTCGTAGATACCCAGCATGACCGCCATAATGCTGCCGGAGATACCCGGCGCGATGATGCTCAGCCCTAAAAGGAAGCCGCAGAGCACGCGGTAAAAAAACTTGTTATTGGCTTGCTTTTTCAAACATTTACCTCCCGATTTGTATTGACGGAAGGCTTGTACGCCTCCAGCCGCTTAATTTTCACACCCAAGGCGGAAAACCGCTTTTCGTATTCCGTCATCACGTTGTCCGTAAAAGCGCCGCCGTGCAGGTCGTACGTCATGTTTTCGATTTTCCAGCCCTCATTTTCGAACTGCTCGAGCGAAAAGGCGAACAGCCCGTCGTTGTCGGTTTTTAAATGCAGACTGCCGCCGTCGGTGAGCAGTCGTTCATACATTTTTAAAAACCCCGCGTAGGTCAGCCGCCGTTTGTAATGTCCTTTTTTCGGCCACGGGTCGGAGAAATTCAGGTAGATACGCGAAAATGCACCCTCGGGGAAAACCTCCGCGAGCCTTAACGCGTCCATACAGCAGACGCGCACATTCGTAATACCGCCGGCTAAAAGCTTTTCCGCAGCGGTCACGAGCACATCGCCTATGCGCTCTATGGCGATAAAATCCTTGTCCGGATTTTTCTCTGCCATACCGAGGATAAAATCCCCCTTACCGCAGCCGATCTCTAAAGAAAGCGGCGCTCTGCGCCCGAAAATCGTTTCACAACCGTTCTGAAATTCAGCCGGATCAGAGACGACAAGCCCGCCGCAGGCGAGCAGTCGCTCTGTGCCGTTTTTTTTGCGTTTGGTTCTCATAGTCGCTCCGAATACAATAGAATACGAGTATTTTACACCATTACGGACGGTTAGTCAATTTTTTTGTTTAATGCGTATCCCGCCTGCTGCGAAATGCACGGCAGGCGGGACGTAAATTTAATCGGAAAGGCCGAGCAGGTAGTCTACGCTCACGCCGTAGTGCTTTGCCAGTATGATCAGCACCTCGCTTGGTATGTCGAGAAACCCGCTTTCGTAACGGGAGTAGGTCGGCTGGCTGACGTTCACAAGCTTTGCGACCTGCGTCTGGCTCAGATCGTGATCTTCACGCAGGTTTCTGATTCTTTCGTACATTGTCATCACCGTCATTATCATACGATATGCATTAAGTGCATATTGACAAATATGCAGAAAATGCATATAATATACATTAATGACGGTGTGTAGGATAAAAGGATTTTTTATTACCCGAAAGTTTTTTCATCTGTCCTTTCCAGCAGATAATCAACGGAAATATCGAAGAACTCCGCAAGCCGGATGAGCATATCGGCAGGTGGCGTCGTTTTTCCTGTTTCGTAACGGCTGATCGTTTCCTGCGAAACGCCTGTCTTGATGCTAAGAAGTCCTTGAGTCATTTTTTTCTCTTTTCTCAACTGACGCAGTCTATCCATAACAATACCTCCCATCCAGTAATTATATCAGCAATTATAAGTGTGGACAGTGATGAGACTGATAATTATTATAAATTTTATCAATAAAATATTTAACAAAGGAGTGTCAGGATGCAAAATAATAATGTCGTCTGCTTCAGCGGGCACCGCCCCCCGCGGCTGCCCGAGGGCGAGGCTTTAAGAGAACTTGAAGCAAGGTTATTCAGGGAAATAAAAAAAGCCGTCGCGACGGGATACGATACGTTTTTATTCGGCGGGTGTTACGGCTTCGACTTTCTGGCGGCACATCAAGTTTTGCGCTGTAAAGATGCGCAAACGGGCGCCGGTGCGCGGCGAATACAGCTTTTCGCCGTCGTGCCCTTTCAGGATCAGGACGCGCGCTGGAGCCAAGCGCTCAAAAATGAATACCGGTATCTCCTATCGCGCTGCGATACGGTCATCATACTGCAAACCGGGTACCGACGGGAGTATTACCTCGACCGCAACCGGTACATGGTGGACAACAGCGCTTGTCTGATCTGTTATTATGACGGCTCAAAGGGCGGCACCGGACAGACCGTCGCCTACGCGAAAACGAAAGGACTGGAAATTTTCAATCTATTTAAATAACGATTGGATAATACAAGTAAACAGCATTGAATAACAAACACTTGTAATTTTTGCAAGTGTTTTATATTTTAAGCTTTTTTTAGAGGTTCTCTTGTTTTTTCGCTCTGCGGTATGCTATACTTTTTTAGTTAATTCTCAAAGGGTTGTGATTTTTTGTTTTCCTTCCCCCGCTACATAGAACCTGATTTTAATAAGGAACCTTTTCTGTCCGCGCCGGATGCGCGTACCGCGCCGGCGGGCGACGGTTTTCTCCCCGAGGATTTTTACGCCACGACAATTTTCCCCGAGTATGTGAAGGTTTCCGGAAGGTGGGTCATGATAACGCAGGGCCGCATGGACGCCTGCCTTGTCGTCGGGGACGGGGGCGTTAGCATCGTCGAGCCGCGCAAGGTCAAAGAGGGGGAATTGGTCGTTGTCGGCAGGTCCGACGACGGATCGGGCGGCGTATACGTTCACGCCAACGCCTTTGAGGAGGAGCACAAGGAGGGCGGGGCGGTGTTCGCCTTTCGGACGGGCAAGTCGCGCGAGTCTTCGTATTCGCAGGATTACGACAAGCTCTATAGCATCTTGCGCCGCGACAGGGAAGACGGGTATATCGTCTGGGTGCTCGGTCCCGCCTGCGTGTTCGACCGTGACAGCCGTCGGGCAATGTCGCTGCTTATCGACAAGGGCTACTGCCACGCGCTGTTCGCGGGCAACGCTTTAGCCACACACGACCTTGAAGCGGCGATGTTCCATACGGGGCTCGGGCAGGACATCTATACGAAAAAGCAGATGCCAAACGGTCATTACAATCATTTGCATACGATCAATCTTGTCAAAAAAGCCGGTTCTATTCCGGCGTTTCTCAATGAACATTCCTTGCGCGACGGCGTGATGAGCAGCCTTGTCCGCAATGAAATCCCGTATGTTCTCGCCGGGTCTATCCGTGACGACGGACCGCTGCCGGAGGTCATCAGTAACGCAAGGGAAGCGCAGGACGCCATGCGCGAGCATACAAAAAAGGCGACTTCCGTCATCGCGCTGGCTACACAGCTCCACACGATTGCCGCGGGCAACATGACGCCGTCGTTCGCGGT
>CAYYFY010000039.1:0-10722 GCA_964471035.1 uncultured Eubacteriales bacterium | reverse complement strand
ACAACCGCGATTTTTATAAAAGACCCTTCCCCCTCGCAAACGGCTTTACAGAACGCCGCGCGCTCGGCGCAGACGGTGGGGGAATACGCGGCGTTTTCGACGTTGCAGCCGGTGTAGACGCGCCCGCTGCCGGCGAGCAGTGCCGCGCCGACGAAAAAGCCCGAATACGGCGCGTAGGCGTTTTTCATCGCCTGTGCGGCAAGAGATAAAAGTTCTTCGTCCGTCATAGTGTCTTCTCCCGTTCAAGCCTTACGGCGGTGAGAAGCGCCAGCGTGACCATGTCGGTAAACGAGTTCTGACGTTCCTTTGCGCTCAAAGCTTCACCCGTCAATAAGCTGTCGGAGACGGTGAGCAGCGCGAGCGCCCGTTTTTTAAGCCGCGCGGCGTTCATATAGAGCGCGGCGGCCTCCATCTCGACGGCTAAAACGCCCATCTTGCCCCATAGGGACAGCGCGGTCTGCTCTTCGGGCAGACCCGATTCGTCGCCATAAAAAACGTCCGACGACAAGACATTGCCGATATGTGTTTTCAATCCTGAGCGGCGTGCCTCGTCGGCGCACGCGCAAAGCAAGGTAAAATCCGCCGTCGGGGCAAAGTCGCCGGGCAGATGAAAGGAGCGGACATAAGCGGAATTCGTACAGGCGCCCATCGCCAGCACGATGTCGCGCACTTGAATATCCGCTTGCATCGCGCCCGCCGACCCGACGCGCAGAATGTTATCCACGCCGAAAAAAGAAAACAGCTCATGGCTGTAAATACCCATCGACGGCATCCCCATGCCGCTTGCCATGACCGACACGCGGACGCCTTCGTATACGCCGGTATACCCTTGTACCCCGCGCACATCATTGACGGGGACGGCGTCATTCAGGAAATTTTCCGCAATGAATTTTGAGCGCAGGGGGTCTCCGGGCATAATGACGGTATTCCCGAAATCGTCCGGCTTAGCGGCGATATGCGGCGTCGGATAGTTGACTTCGCCCATGGCGTAACGCCCTTTCAGTTAAAACAAATGATAAATCACACAATCTATATTTTACCACATTGAACGGATTTTTCAAGGGATTATGTTAAATTCATAAAATCGTTGGAACAATGCACATCGCGGCGTTAAAATTCGACTATATTGATGTTGAACTTTCCGATTGCGCAAGTGCTTATGATGTGATATACTGACAAAAAGCTTGGAAAGGCAGTGGTTTCATATGGCGCCCGATAAGTTTCAGAGAGAGGGACTTACTTTTGACGACGTTCTGCTCGTGCCGGCGCTGTCGGAGGTCGTACCCGCGGACATCGACCTCAGGACGGTCCTCACCAAAAAAATCATGCTCAACACGCCCCTGATGACTGCGGCAATGGACACCGTTACCGAAACTCGTATGGCGATTGCGGTCGCGCGCGAGGGCGGTATCGGTGTTATTCATAAGAACATGACTATCGAGGCGCAGGCTGCCGAGGTCGATAAGGTGAAGAGAAGCGAGAACGGCGTCATCACAAACCCGTTTTTCCTTTCGCCCGACCACCATGTCTACGACGCGATGGATCTGATGCACCGCTATAAAATTTCCGGTGTTCCCATCTGTGAGGGCGGACGCCTTGTCGGTATCCTGACAAACCGAGATCTGCGCTTTATGACCGATTTTGACGTCAGAATCAGCGATGTCATGACGAAGGACAACCTCGTGACGTCCCATGTCGGGACGACGCTTGAGGAAGCCCAGCAGATTCTCATGAAACACAAAATCGAGAAGCTTCCGCTTGTCGATGAGAACGGAATGCTTCAGGGGCTTATCACCATCAAGGATATTAAAAAGGCTGTCGAATACCCGTATTCCGCGCGTGACAGCAAGGGCAGACTCCTCTGCGCGGCGGCCATCGGCGCGACAGAAGACGTGCTCCTGCGCGCCGCGGCGCTCGCCGCCGCCGAGGTTGACGCGCTTGTGCTCGACTCGGCGCACGGTCACAGCCGTAACATATTAAAAGCCTTAAGCAAGGTCAAGGCGGCGTTTCCGGAGCTTTCGCTCATCGGCGGCAACGTCGCGACCGCCGAGGGCACCAAGGCGCTCATTGACGCGGGCGCGGACGCGGTCAAGGTCGGCATCGGTCCCGGCTCCATCTGTACCACGCGCGTCGTCGCGGGTATCGGCGTACCGCAGATCACCGCCATCTACGACGCGGCAAACGAAGCGATAAAGCACGGAATTCCGGTCATCGGCGACGGTGGCATCAAGTATTCCGGCGACATCGTCAAAGCGCTCGCCGCGGGCGCCAACGTCGTCATGATGGGCTCGCTCGTTGCGGGTTGCGAGGAGGCTCCGGGCGATACGGAAATCTATCAGGGACGCCAGTTCAAGGTCTACAGAGGTATGGGCAGTATCGGCGCGATGAGCTGCGGCAGCACCGACCGGTACTTCCAGACCGGCAGTCAGAAGCTCGTTCCCGAGGGCGTCGAGGGACGCGTGCCCTATAAGGGACCGCTGTCCGAAACAGTCTACCAGATGCTCGGCGGCGTACGCTCCGGTATGGGGTACTGCGGCGCGAAGGATATACCGACGCTCCAGAAAACCGCACAATTCATACGCATCACCGGCGCCGGGCTGAAGGAAAGCCACCCGCATGATGTGTACATTACTAAAGAGGCGCCGAACTATTCGGGAAACCCGTGAGGAATAAGCCCTTGAGGGGCTTATCCAATGAAGAATGAAAAATGAAGAATGAAGAATGTCGGGCGGGGTAAAGCCCCACACCCCGAACAAAAAGCGGTCGGAATCAAATGATTCCGACCGGCATTTTTTAGTAGTTAACTGTGATTTGTGAGCCTGCATTCGCGTTGTTTATCGCAATCCAGGTGACGCCGCTGTCGTCGGTGCAGTAGCCTCCAAAGAACATGGCGCCGACAACGGAGCTTGCTTTGTAGAGGTTTTCGCCGCCGCTCGTCACTGAAGCGGGCGCCGTCTGCCCGTACACCCTGTACAGGAGCATCCTGTCGGTTTCGGTGGTTGTGAGCGTCAGGGAAGCGTCGTCCTTCGTGTAGGAAATCATCGCGCCGGTTTTGTCCTCCTCATAGAGACCGAACTTCTCCGAGCCGTTTTGCGGATAGACGAGGACGGTCGTATAATACGAGGAGAGCGCAGAGCCGAAACCGGTGTCGTCCGTTGTGATTTCCATGGGGGTTATAGAGCCCTTGCGGATATAGACGGGGAACTCGTCGAGGGCGAAGGTCAGCGTTTCGGTGCCCTTCTGATGAACCTCGGACTCGTCGAACATATACAGCCACTCGCCCTCGGGGAAAACGACCTCGCGGGTGTCGCCTGCCTCAAAGTACGGAGCGATCAGAAGATTGTCGCCGAGCATATAGATGTAGTCGCCGTTCTGCGGGCGCATGGTTGGCAGACCAAGCTCATACGAATACGCCGCGGAGCTGTAGATGTAGGGGATCAGCGCCTCGTGCAGGTTGACGTACCGGCGGTAGATGTCGGTCGTTTCCTCATCAACCATCCAGGGCCGGTGCTCGCCGCCGCCGCCGTTCTCCATAATAGGACAGAACGCGCCGAGCTGCGTCCAGCGTGTAAAGACATCTTTTTGCAGATCGCCTTCGGAGCGGAAACCGCCGATGTCCGAGCCGTAGCTGACAAAGCCGTATTGGGCTGAGGTGAACATATTGCCCAGAGCGTGCTGCAGACCCGCCCAGGTGTTGTCATTGTCGCCTACCCAACCGGCGAAGTTGATGTCGGTGTTGGTGTATTTGAGCGGCAGTCCGGCGGAGAGAAGCTGGTCGTCGACAGGCCGCGCGGAAATGACGCGGTCATTGCCGAGCTTCTCACGGGTGTAGTTGAAGAAATCGCCGTAGCAGGCGTTCCGGTATTCTTCCCAGGTGATGTTGACGTCGTTCTTGCCCGTCCACGGGAACGCGAGCATGACGTGCAGATCGGTACCGTCCACCTTCCAGCCGTCGATACCCATATCGAGGATGGGATCCATCTGCGTATGCCACCAGGTGACGGCGTCGGGATTGGTGTAGTCTATAAGAGAGCCGGTGCCGCCCCACCACTTGACCTTCGCGCCGTTTCCGACAAAGTATCCCTTGTCGTATGCCTCCTGATAATTGGAAGCCGTCTCGTTTATCATGCTCGTCGCCCACATGAAGACGCGGATATCCTTATCGTGGAACGCGTCAACATAGTCGGCAAGGTCCGGATAGAGCGCGGGATCGGGGATAAAGGTGTTGCTGTCAGTAGCCCACGGACGGTCGATGATGACCGCGCCCACGGGAATGTCCCTGTCAAGATACCCCGTCGCCAGCTCCATGGCCGAATCCTGCGTGCCGGAGTTTTCCCAAACCCAGTGGCGGTGAACCCATGTGGGCCAGTCGGGCTGCTCGAGTGTCGGATCGGCTGTGGCGCCGCCGTAATTGATCGGAAAGCCAATCAGCGTCGACGAGAAAAACAGCAGCACGAAAATGATGCGGAAAATCTTTGTGAAAATGGTGGTATCCATAATTATAAACCCTCCTCAATTATTAAGCGTAGGACGATATGCTATCTATATAATTGTATCTTGTCCCGGATGGTTTGTCAATTAAAATATTCCGTCAAGCGCCGTCGTTTTTAACAATTTTAGCCTGCGGAGGGTTTGCCAAGTGCGATATTTCGGGAGGGATCTGTTTTTGCCCGAAACAACATCTAGCTTTTCGGCAGAAGTGCGGGCGTGTCCGTAAAGCCGAGGATATAATCCGCGGATAAATCGTAATAACGGCACAACGTGATGAGGTGCTCTATCGGCAGAGGTCTTACGCCCCTCTCATATTTTCCGTAATAGCTTCTGTCAATTTTTAAAATTGCCGCGATATTTTCCTGCTTTAAGTCTTTGTCTTCGCGGATATCTTTCAATCTTTGGCAATATTTCATAATATAGCGTCCCCTTTTTTGTCTAATACATAGAACTATATCATGGGCAATATATTACCTGTTGACAATGGGCAATATGTTGCCCTATAATTTGTGTTGTGGGAAATATATTGCCCGAATAATTAAAAGGAGTTCGAAACATGGATAATATTTTAAAAGAATTCTATTGTGGCAACGTCAATCCAAATGAAAAGTGTTTTGACCGACATTCCGAATACGCTAAAATCCAGAACAGAACGACAGACTGTGAAAGAAAGCTGCTTGATCTTCTGAGCGAGGAGGGGGAAAGCGCCTTTGAAGTATATTCATCGGCTTTAGACGAACTCACGAACGCAACGTACACCGAGACCTTTGTCGATGGTTTTCGGCTCGGCGCACGATTCACGTTTGACATGTTTATCAGCAGAGAGGGAGCATTCAAACCGATAACGGAATAAAAACCGCGGCAAAGCGTTTTTTGCTTTGCCGCGGTTTTAACATGGTTTTTAGATTTCGGGAATCTCGATGGTAACCTCTCTGCCCAGACGCGCCGAGCGGGAGATGCCGTCCAATATGGCCTGATTGTAGATGATCTGGCTTGCGGGGACGGGGGCGGGCAGACCGTATTCGATGGCGTCGATGAACGAGCGGATCTTCTTGTCGAAGTTGTCGCCCTCGTTTCTCGCCACGGGGATGGTGGTGTCCACGCAGATGCCCGCGATGTTGTGGTAGACCTTGAGCGGTCCGCCGATGGAGCCGTTCCAGCAGTCGGTCGAGGGAATACGCAGGCCGCCCTCCTTGCCGAGGATGATGGCGTCGCCGGGAGTGTCGATGTGCATGGCCCACGCGATACGGAAATCGAGGATGATGCCGCCCTCGAGGCGCACGAACGCCGCGGCAAAGTCGTCGACGCCGAATTTCTCAACATATTCGGGCTTTTCGAGGTATTCGGGGCGATGACCGAAGAAGTCGGAGGTGTAGCCGGTGACGGTCAGCGGCTTCGGATAGCCGATGGCGTTCATGACCATGTCGAGCGAATAGCAGCCGATATCGCCCAAGGCGCCGAGTCCCGCGGTGTCCTTCTGGATGAACGAGGTGCCGAACGGGGTCGGGATGCCGTGACGGCGGCCGCCGCCGGTCTGTACATAATAAATTTCGCCGAGATCGCCGGACTGGACGACCTTTTTGACCATTTTCATGTTTTCGTCAAACCGCGGCTGGAAACCGATGGAGAGCACCTTGCCGCTCTTTTTCTCGGCGCGGCGGATGGCGATGGCTTCTTCTAAGGTGACGCACATCGGCTTTTCGAGCAGGACGTTGACGCCCTTTTCCAAGGCATAAATCGCGCACTCGGCGTGTGTGGCGTTGTAGGTGCAGACGCTGACGGCGTCAAGCTCCTCGGCGTCGAGCATCTCCTTATGGCTCCTGTAGCAGCGCACGCCTTCCGCGCCGTACTGCTCGCAGAAAGCCTCCGCCTTGCCCTCAATCAAATCAGCCGCGGCTACCAGTTCGACGTCGGGGCACCGCGCGTAGCTGTGCAGATGCGCTTCGGCAATCCAGCCGGTGCCGATGATGCCGACCTTCAGCTTGCGCCCGTCGTATGTTTTTGCCTCTTGATGGGATACCTTGTACTCGTCAAGAATATTGGCCATATTTTTACCTCCAAAATTTATTTCTCGTATTTACATTAGCATATTTTATAAGACGGTTCAAGGTTTATTTATTGTTTTTCTCCGCAGAATTTGCACTTGCCGAAAACGTTCAGCTCGCCGCCGCAGTAGCGGCATTCGCGCGCGCTTTTCGGCGGCGCTTTTTCGGGATGGCTTTTGCCCCACGGGTTGTCGTGACTTAAAAGAGGGTGGATATGCTCCGGCGCAAAAACCCAGCCGAGGTTGACGCAGCCCGTTATGACGTCCTCGCCGAGCGTGAGCGCGTCGTTTTCGGGGAGCGTCAGACCCGTTAGCGCCGCGCAGCCAAAAAACGCGCGGCTGCCGATTTCGGTTACGCCGTCGGGAACCGTAAGACGGCAAAGGCTCTCGCAGCCCGAAAAGGCTTCCTCGCCGATGCTTTTTAAGCTTTCGGGCAAAGCGACCGCCGACAGCATCTGACAGTCGCCAAACGCGCCCGCGCCGATCGCCGTGACGCCCTCGGGTATTTCGATGTGTTCAAGACCGGCACAGAGATTGAACGCGTTGTCGCCGATTGCGGTGACGCCGTCCCCGATAATAACGCTTTGCAGATCGTAGCATTCCCAAAAAACTTCGTTTTCGAGCTTTCGGACGTTTCCCGGGACGGCGACGCTGATAAGGCCGCAGGCGCAAAACGCCGATTCGCCGATACGGACGACGCTTTCGGGTATCTCAATTTTTAAAAGCGCCGCGCAGCCGTAAAAGGCGGATACGCCGATTTCGGTCACGGTACGGGAGAGCGTAACGCTTTGTAATGTCTCGCAGCCATTAAAGGCGAAATCGCCGATACGCGTCACACCCGCGGGGACTTCGACGCCTGTCATTGTCTTGCAGTCGCAAAACGCGTTATCCCCGATTTCGGTCACGCCGTCGGGTATTTTGACCTCCCCGCCCTCGCCGTTGTATACTTCGAGAACACCATCATGAATTTTAAATACCGCCGGAGCGCCTCCGTGCGTGTATTCATTGTACGGAAGACCCTCGGCGGTGTTATTATTATGTATGGAGGTTTCTGTCGCAAACATTGTATGACACAAGTCGCAAACGGTAACGTCATGATTTTCCTTGACAGCCAAAACAGCTCCGCATTGCGGACAGATTTTCTCACATAAACCCATGTATTCGTTTTCCTTAAAAGCGTTTTTCGTTAAACCCCTAGCCCCTATTACCTAGTCCCTAGCTTTGCTTTTTCCCGCAAACCTTGCATTTGTTCATCATACCGATCTCTCCGCCGCAGAACTGGCAAAGCCCCTTTTCAATCCACTCGAACTGTAACTGCAGCTTGTTGCCGCGCTGCATCTGCCCCCAGGGATTTTTAGCGAAGATATACATACTGAACACAAAGCTTTCCGGCAGGCGGACGTTTGCGAGCGCCGTGCAGCCCTCAAAGGCGGACATTCCGAGAAACGTGACGCTGTCGGGGATAAAGACGTTGGTCAGGTTCGTGCAGTTTTCAAAAGCGGAATCTCCGATGGAGGTGACACCCTCCGGAATGGCGATGCTCTTGAGCGCGGTGCAGCGCTCGAAAGCAAAGTTGCAGATTTTTTTGACGGTGGGGGGAATCGCGATGCTTGACAGACCCTCGCAGAACTCAAAGATGTGAGGGGAAATGGCTTTGAGGTTGTGCGGCAGGGTTATGCTGCGCAGCCCCGTGCAGCCCTTGAACGCGGAGTCCGCGATGGTTGTGACGCTGTCCGGAATGACGAGGGAGGTCAGCCCCGTACAGCACTCAAAAGCATAGTTGCCGATATAGGAAACGCTGTTCGGGATGGTCACGCTTGTTATAAAGTCGGAAAGGGCGAACGCGCGGTCTCCGATGTGTGTAACCTTGTGCGGAATAACGACTATGGTGGCTCTTCCGCCGTACTTTTCAAGAATACCGTTTCTGACGGTGAAATCTTCCCCTGTGAAAAAAGAGGCGGCGACCGGAGGGGGCTGGCTCACGGGATTATCGAAGGGAGCGCCGCCGGCGTTTCCTTCGATGCTGTAAAGCTTGATTGCCCGATCGACAATAAACGGGGCATTGCAGACGCCACAGGTATCCGCCTCGTCAACGGATTCAACCTTTAAAATTGCGCCGCATCTCGGACACTTTGCAGATACCAATGACATTGCCTTCACTATCCTTTCAAAACTATAACGTTTTCGAGTCCGACAACAGTAGTGAAACCGCAGGGCATTGCTGGTTTAAAGTGACAAAGACAATATAATTACGGAGAACTCCTCGCATATACTCTACCATAAGTTTATGCAATATGCAATCATTATCAACAAAAATTATAAATAAATATAAAAAATATTGAAAAAATGGCACAATAGAAAAAACCCCCTGCATTCGGGGGTTTTTTCTGAATACGAAAGAGAAACAAATTCTCCTTGCGTACTTGTATTGGCAACTATATAGTATTGCGGGTTGTTTACAGGCGTTGTACGAAATTGTTAATAAATTGTGAACGTTTTGTTTTTTTTACACAACAATTTGCACATCGTGGATATTTTCGTGAAAAATAGATAAAAGCGACCCCAAACAGCGTGTCAAAAGACCTTTACTTTACGCCGCGGGCATAGTATAATAATTATAGAAAAGAAAAAGGAATGATGAATTTGAGATATACGGGCGTTACGGCGCGGGGCATTATCGCGCCGGTATTCAGACAGGGAGACGATCTGATTGCCGCTGTCTGCAAAAGTGTAAAGGACGCCGCCGAAAACGAGGGGTTCGCCCTTCAAAACGGCGATGTCGTCGCGGTGACCGAAGCGGTCGTAGCCAGAACGCAGGGCAACTACGCGACATGCGAACAAATCGCCGCAGACATTAAGCTCAAGCTCGGCGGGAAAGATATGGGCATATTGTTTCCGATTATGAGCCGCAACCGCTTTTCCGTGCTGCTCAAGGCAATCGCTATGTCGTGCGAAAAGCTGACCATTCAATTTTCCTATCCGGCGGACGAAATGGGCAACGCCTTTATTGACCGCAACGAGATGGACGACAGGGGTATCAACCCATACGCGCAGAATTTCAGCGAACAAGAGCTGCGCGCCATATTCGGAAACAATACGATACACCGTTTTACGGGTGTCGATTATATACAATTCTATAAAAGCTTTTCGGATAAAATAGAAATCGTCTTTTCAAATGATCCGAAATATATTTTGAATTTTACGAAAAACGTACTCAACTGCGATATTCACACGCGTTTTCGCTCGCAAAAAATATTGAAAGCGTCGGGCGCACAGCGTTCGTACCGGCTTGACGAAATAATGACCTCACCGGTAGATGGGAGCGGCTACAACTCTCTGTACGGTCTGCTCGGTTCAAACAAGGCGACGGAGGATAAGGTAAAGCTTTTCCCCCGCGATACCGACGCGTTTGTCGCCGACCTGTACGCGGCGCTGAAAAAGACAACGGGCAAAAGCATCGAGGTTATGGTCTACGGCGACGGCGGCTTCAAGGACCCCGTCGACGGTATCTGGGAGCTGGCCGATCCGGTCATATCGCCGTCGTACACCCCGCGCCTTTCGGGTACGCCCAACGAGCTGAAGATGAAGTATTTCGCCGACAACGACTTTGAAATGCTGACCGGCGACGAGCTGGCCATGGCGATGAAGGAGAAGATCCGGCAGAAGGACGCGGACCTTGTGGGCAGTATGCAGGCGCAGGGAACGACCCCGCGCAGGCTTACGGACCTGCTGGGCAGCCTGTGCGACCTGACCAGCGGCAGCGGCGACCGCGGCACCCCGATTGTGCTGATACAGGGGTATTTTAATAATTTCGCGACGGAGTGAGGAATTAGGAATTAGGAATTAGGAATTAGGAATGAGGAATTAGGAGTGTTGGGAGGGCTTCGCCCTCACCCGATTATAAGTGAAGTGTTTCTGCGGAACGTGAAGTGTGCTTCGCACGTTTCGGGAGGGCTTCGCCCTCACCCGATTATAAGTGAAGTGTTTCTGCGAAACGTGAAGTGTGCTGTCGCACGTGAAGTGTTCTGCGGAACGTGAAGTGTGCTTCGCACGTTTCGGGAGGGCTTCGCCCTCACCCGATTATAAGTGAAGTGTTTCTGCGAAACGTGAAGTGTGCTGTCGCACGTGAAGTGTTCTGCGGAACGTGAAGTCGCTAAAGAACCGTTTGCGCGGTTCTTCGCTAATGT
>CAYYFY010000038.1:0-10881 GCA_964471035.1 uncultured Eubacteriales bacterium | reverse complement strand
ACACGGTCGGCATCGACTGCGTCGCCATGTGCGTCAACGACGTTATCTGCTGCGGCGCTAAACCCCTGTTCTTCCTCGATTATGTCGCCGTCGGAAAGAACGTGCCCGATCGGGTCGCCGCCATTGTGTCGGGCGTCGCAGAAGGGTGTGTACAGGCGGGCTGTGCGCTCATAGGCGGCGAGACCGCTGAGATGCCCGGGTTTTACAGTCAGGACGAGTACGATCTGGCTGGCTTCGCCGTCGGGATTGTTGACCGTAAACGGATTGTCAGCAACGAAAATATGCAGGAGGGCGACGTCGTTATCGCGCTGCCGTCGAGCGGCGTCCATTCCAACGGCTTTTCGCTGGTGCGCCGCGTCTTTGACATTGAAAACGCAGACCTGTCCTCCCCTGTCGCCGCGCTGAACGGCATTACCCTTGGCGACGCGCTTCTGACGCCCACAAAAATATATGTAAAGCCCTTACTCGCTCTGCTCGACGCTGTGACCGTCAAGGGCGTTTCGCACATCACGGGCGGCGGTTTTTATGAAAATATCCCGCGCAGCCTTAAATCGGGCTACAGCGTAAAGGTCGATAAATCGGCGCTGCGCGTACCGCCGATATTCCGCCTTCTCGCCGAAACGGGCAACATCCCCGAACGCGATATGTTCAATACCTACAACATGGGTGTCGGCATGACCGCCGTCGTCGCTAAAGATGACGCAGACCTTGCCCTTTCCATTCTAAAGGCAAACGGCGAGGACGCGTACATCATCGGCGAGCTGGTGCAGTCCGACGAGGGCGTCATTTTATGAAAAAAACAAGGATTGCCGTTTTGGTGTCCGGCGGCGGAACAAATCTGCAGGCGCTCATCGACGCCGAAAAAAGCGGCGTCCTGAAAAGCGGCACGCTCTGCCTTGTTGTCTCAAACAATCCGGACGCCTACGCGCTCACGCGCGCCGAGGATAACGGCATCAAGACCGCCATCGTCACCCGCAAGGGGAAATCCTCAAAAAGCTTTGAGGATGAGCTTCTGACCGTCCTCGGTGAGAATGACATCGAACTTATCGTTCTCGCCGGATTTATGTGTATTCTCTCGAAAAGCTTTACCGACCGCTACGCGCGCCGTATTATCAACGTCCATCCGGCGTTGATTCCGTCGTTCTGCGGCGAGGGTTTTTACGGGCTTCATGTCCATGAGGCGGCGCTCGCGCGCGGCGTCAAGGTGACTGGCGCGACCGTTCATTTTGTCAACGAGATACCCGACGGCGGAGAAATTATTCTACAAAAAGCTGTCGGTGTTTTAGACGGCGACACGCCCGAAACGCTGCAGCAGCGCGTCATGCGCGAGGCTGAATGGATCATTTTACCGCAGGCGGCTGAGCTAATTTCCGCAAAAATCGCAAAGGAGAAAAAAGTATGAGTATCTACGCGATTCACGACATCGGAGAACTTATTAAAAATAACGCCTACGTCGGCAGAGGGATCGTCCTCGGGCAGAGCGAAAGCGGTCGGTACGCCGTAAGCGCCTATTTTATCATGGGGCGCAGCGAAAACAGCCGCAACCGCGTTTTTATTGAAAACCGCGACGAGATCAAGATTCTGCCGTTCGACGCGTCAAAAGTCTCCGATCCGTCGCTTATCATTTATTATCCCGTGCGTAAGCTAGGCGATACGCTCATAGTCACCAACGGCGACCAGACGGATACAATTTATGAACACTTACAGCGCGGCGAAAGCTTTGAAACAGCGCTGTCCACCCGCGCGTTCGAGCCCGACGCGCCGAACTTCACCCCGCGTATCAGCGGCATTATCTATAATGAAAACAAAAAGAATTTCACCTATCGGCTGAACATCCTTAAGAGTGAGGACGAGGCGGGCTCGGTCTGCGGACGGTACACCTTTTCTTTTGCCCCACTCGCGGGTCTGGGTCATTTTATCCATACTTATAATCACGACGGCGATCCGCTCCCGACGTTTACCGGCGAGCCGGAGCGGGTGTGCATCCCGGATTCTATTGAAGATTTCGCCGAAACGCTGTGGAACAATCTCAACGAGCAGAATAAGATTTCGCTCTATGTCCGCTTTACGGACACCGAAACGGGAAAGAGCGAAACAAGGTTATATAATAAAAACAAGTAAAGAGGGAACGTATGAAAGAGTTTGAACTGAAATACGGCTGCAATCCGAATCAGAAGCCATCGCGCCTCTTTATGGAGGAAGGCGCCGATTTGCCCGTCGAAATACTGAACGGCAGACCGGGCTATATCAACTTTTTAGACGCCTTCAACAGCTGGCAGCTTGTCAAAGAGCTGAACACAACACTCGGTCAGCCCGCGGCGACCTCCTTCAAGCACGTCAGCCCGACGAGCGCGGCAATCGGCCGCCCGCTGTCCGAGACGCTTAAAAAAATGTGTTTCGTCGACGACATCGAGGGACTGAACGATTCTCCCTTAGCCTGCGCTTACGCCCGCGCGCGCGGCACCGACAGGATGTCTTCGTTCGGCGACTTCATCGCGTTGAGCGATGTTTGCGACGAGGTGACGGCGAATGTCATCAAGCGTGAGGTCTCCGACGGCGTCATCGCCCCCGGCTATACGCCCGCCGCTCTGGAAATCCTTAAAAGCAAACGCAAGGGCGGCTACAATATCGTACAGATCGACAAGGATTTTGTACCGCGGGAGCGCGAACGCAAGCAGGTTTTCGGCGTCACGTTCGAGCAGGGGCGCAATAATTTTAAAATTGATGAGACACTGCTGCAAAATATCGTAACCAAAAATAAAGAGTTGCCGAAAAGCGCGGTCGAGGATTTGATCATCGGTCTTGTCACGCTCAAATACACGCAGTCAAACTCCGTCTGCTTTACTTACGACGGACAGGCTATCGGCGTGGGCGCCGGTCAGCAGTCGCGCATCCACTGTACGCGCCTTGCCGGCGGCAAAGCCGACATCTGGAACCTGCGCCGCCACGAAAAGGTGCTCTCTCTCCCCCTGCTCCCCTCTTTGGGCAGACCCGACCGCGACAATGTCATCGACGTCTATATCTCCGACCAGAGCGAGGACGTCCTCGGCGAAGATGTCTGGAGGCAGTATTTCACGGCGCGTCCCGCTCCTTTAACCGCCGCAGAAAAGCGCGCGTATCTTGACAGCCTGTCGGGCGTATCTTTAGCGAGCGACGCTTTCTTCCCGTTCGGCGACAACATCGAGCGCGCGCGCCGCAGCGGCGTGTCGTTTATCGCCGAACCGGGCGGCTCGGTGCGCGACGACCAGGTCATCGAAACGTGCGATAAATATGGTATCGCCATGGCGTTCACCGGAATGCGCCTCTTTCACCACTAAATAAGGAGACTTGCCATGAAATTACTCGTCGTCGGCGGCGGCGGCCGCGAGCACGCGATTATTAAAAAGCTCAAAGAGAATCCGGACGTTACGGAAATCTACGCGCTGCCCGGAAACGGCGGTATCGCTTCTGACGCCGTCTGCGTTCCCATCGGCGCCAAAGAGATTGATAAGATCGTGGCTTTCGCCGAAGAAAAAAGAATAGATTTCGCCGTCGTCGCGCCCGATGATCCGCTTGTTTTGGGCGCGGTTGACGCGCTCGAAGCAAAGGGCATCCCCTGCTTCGGTCCGAGAAGCAATGCCGCGATAATTGAGGGCAGCAAGGTTTTTTCCAAGAATCTGATGAAAAAATACGGCATACCGACCGCCCGCTACGAGGTGTTCACAAACGTTGCCGACGCGCTTGCTTATCTTCAAAGCGCGCCGATGCCCACCGTTATCAAAGCCGATGGGCTGGCTTTGGGAAAAGGCGTTATCATCGCCGAAACGCTTTCTGATGCCGAAAACGCCGTGCGCTCGATCATGGAGGACAAGGTTTTCGGCGAGAGCGGCGACAATATCGTCATCGAAGAATTCTTAACGGGTCCCGAGGTGTCGGTCTTAAGCTTCACCGACGGAAAAACAGTTGTACCGATGATTTCGTCGATGGACCATAAACGCGCTCTGGACGGTGATTTGGGTCTCAATACCGGCGGTATGGGCACGATATCGCCCAATCCCTTTTACACTCCGAAAATAGCCGCGCGGTGCATGGAAGAAATTTTCCTGCCGACTATGAACGCCATGAACGCCGAGGGACGCCCATTTAAGGGCTGCCTGTACTTCGGATTGATGCTCACAAGGAGCGGTCCGAAGGTCATCGAGTATAACTGCCGCTTTGGCGATCCGGAAACACAGGTCGTCCTGCCGCTCCTTAAAACCGATTTGCTGACGGTCATGAAAGCCGTGAGCGAGGAGCGGCTGTCGGAGATTGAGGTTGAGTTTGACAGCGGCGCGGCGTGCTGCGTGGTGCTTGCTTCAAAGGGCTATCCTTCAAAATACGAAACCGGATTTACGCTTACCTATCCGCATGCCGCAAACGGCTGCGCCTACTTCGTCGCCGGCGCGAAGCTCGACGGCGAGAAGCTGCTTACCGCCGGCGGGCGCGTTTTGGGGGCGGTCGGAGTCGCCGATACGCTCTCTAAGGCAATCGTAAAAGCCTATGAGGCGGCTGATGCCGTTTCTTTTGAAAATAAATATTACCGTTCGGATATCGGAAAAAAGTCGCTGGAGGTTACTGTTTAAATGGTTTATCGCGTCTTTGTCGAAAAGAAAAATGGGCTGGACAACGAAGCTGCCGCATTGAAAAAAGAGCTTGTATCGCTTTTAATGATCGGCGGGCTTACCGGCATTCGCCTGCTCAACCGCTACGACGTCGAGAACATCGACGAACCGCTCTTTCAATACGCCAAAAGAACGGTCTTTTCAGAGCCGCAGCTTGACATTGTCACCGACGCGCTCAGCGTGAGTAAGGGTGACACGGTCTTTGCCGTCGAGTACCTGCCCGGTCAATATGACCAGCGCGCCGACTCCGCCGCGCAGTGCATACAGATTTTATCGCGCCGCGAGCGTCCGACGGTACGCACGGCAAAGATATTTATTTTGTCCGGCGACATCACGGATGCCGCGCTCGAAACTATCAAAAAATATGTCATCAACCCCGTCGAAAGCCGCGAGGCATCGCTTCTGCCGGTTGATACGCTGCATATTGATTACGATATTCCCACCGAAGTCAGTATTATGACGGGCTTTTGCGCTATGGACGAAGCGGCGCTTAAAATTTTCGGCGAGGAATACGCTTTGGCAATGGATCTTGACGATCTGTTTTTCTGTCAGCGCTATTTTCAGAGCGAACGGCGCGACCCGACCGTCACCGAAATCCGTATGATCGACACCTACTGGTCGGACCATTGCCGCCACACGACGTTTTTGACGACGCTTGACAACATTGTTTTTGAAGATGAGGAAATCGAGGAAACCTACAAGGCGTATCTTGCCGCAAGAGAATCTACAAGCAGGACTAAGCCGATAAATTTAATGGACATCGCCACCATGGGGATGCGGTATTTGAAAGCCAAGGGGCAACTTCAAAAGCTCGACGAGTCGGAGGAAATAAACGCCTGCACTGTCAAAATCAAGGTCGATGTCGATGGCAACGAGGAAGACTGGCTGCTGCTGTTTAAAAATGAAACGCACAATCACCCGACTGAGATCGAGCCGTTCGGCGGCGCGGCTACCTGCATCGGCGGGGCTATCCGCGACCCGCTGTCCGGACGTTCTTACGTCTATGCCGCCATGCGTGTCACCGGCGCGGGGAACCCCCTTACGCCCGTGACGGACACCTTGAAGGGCAAGCTGCCGCAGCGTAAAATCGTCACGACCGCCGCGGCGGGCTACAGCTCCTACGGCAACCAGATTGGCCTTGCCACGGGTCAGGTCGATGAAATTTATCACGACGGCTACGTCGCCAAACGCATGGAAATAGGCGCGGTTGTTGGCGCGGCTCCGGCAAAAAATGTCCGGCGTGAAACGCCTTTAGACGGAGATTTCGTCATTCTGCTCGGCGGGCGTACCGGACGCGACGGCTGCGGCGGCGCTACCGGCTCATCGAAATCGCACAATCTCGCGTCGCTCGAGTCGTGCGGCGCCGAGGTGCAAAAGGGCAACGCCCCCGAAGAACGCAAGCTCCAGCGGCTGTTTCGCGACAGCGAAGCGTCACTGCTCATCAAGCGCTGCAACGACTTCGGCGCGGGCGGCGTCTGTGTCGCCATCGGCGAGCTTGCCGACGGCATCGAGATCGACCTGAACGCCGTCTTAAAAAAATACGACGGCCTTGACGGGACGGAGCTTGCCATCAGCGAATCGCAGGAGCGCATGGCAGTCGTCACCGCCGAAGAGGACGCGGCGCGATTCTGCGAAATTGCCGCCGGAGAGAATTTAGAGGCGACTATCGTCGCGGTTGTACGCAATACGCCACGCTTGATTATGTACTGGAACGGCAAAACGATCGTCGATATTTCGCGCGAATTTCTGAACTCCAACGGCGCCGAAAAGCACACGGACGCCGTTGTGACAAAGCCGCTGGATTTTAACAAGACTGTCGAGGGTGATTTTAAGTCGCTGTATACGGCGCTCGCCGCCGATCTGAACGTCTGCTCGAAGCGCGGATTGTCCGAACGATTTGACGCTACTATCGGCGCCAACACCCTGCTTATGCCCTTCGGCGGCAAAAAACAGCTCACGCCCTCACAGGCTATGGCGCATACAATTGCCGTCGAACAGGGGCACACCAGCACTTGCTCTGTGATGGCATGGGGTTATAATCCATTTATTTCTGAAAAAAGCCCATATCACGGGGCATATCTGGCGGTCGTAGAGTCGGTCAGTAAGCTGATAGCCTCGGGAGCGTCCTATAATGATATATACCTGACTTTCCAAGAATACTTTGAGAAACCGAAAAACGAACCCGCACGCTGGGGCAAGCCGCTCGCGGCGCTGCTCGGCGCGTTCAGGGCGCAGTGCGATTTGCAGATTGCCGCCATCGGCGGCAAGGACTCGATGAGCGGCAGCTTTGAAAACATCGACGTTCCCCCGACACTTGTCTCCTTTGCCGTCACCGCCGACGACGCCAAAAACATCATCTCCCCTGAATTCAAAAAGCCCCATCACCGCGTCTGCCTGTTAAGGCCGGAGTATAAAGACAACGGCCTGCCCGACCCGCAGTCGCTGCGCGGGCTTTTTGACGCCGTCCACGCGCTGATAAAAAGAAATATAGTCTGCGCCGCCTATACGCCCGTCTTCGGCGGAATTGCCGAGGGCGTCATGAAGATGTGCTTCGGGAATGATTTGGGCTTCGCCTTCGACGATTCGCTCTCTACAGAGGAGCTATTTGGTTACACCTACGGCGCCTTTATTTTAGAGCTTACCGAGGACATCGAAATTGGTATACCCTTAGGTACCACCACAAGCGACGGACAGATTTCCTGCGGTCAGGCATCCCTGTCCCTCAGAGAGCTTTTGGGTATTTATGAAGATAAATTAGAACCGATTTACGCCTGCAACATTCCCGCCGAGGATAAACCGATTACCACCTTTGCCGTTAGAACCTCCGGAGTAACGGTTCCCGCAAAGCAGAGCGCAAAGCCGCGCGTACTGATTCCGGTTTTCCCCGGCACCAACTGCGAATACGATACGGCAAAGGTTTTGAGTGACGCCGGAGCAGAGCCGCGCATAGTCGTCATACGCAATTTAACCTCCGACGATATCGCGCACAGTGTCTCGCTCTTTGCCGACGCGATTAAAACGGCGCAGATAATAGTCATTCCCGGCGGTTTCTCAGGCGGCGACGAACCCGATGGTTCGGGCAAGTTCATCACCTCATTTTTCCGCAATGAAGCCGTAAAAGACGCGGTTGCCGATCTGATGAACAACCGCGGCGGACTGATGGCCGGTATCTGCAACGGTTTTCAGGCGCTCATTAAGCTCGGGCTGGTTCCCTTTGGCGAAATCCGCGACACCGACGAGTCCTGTCCGACGCTGACCTATAACACCATCGGTCGGCACCAGTCGCGCATCGTGCGCACCCGCATCGCCTCAAATTTGTCCCCCTGGCTTAAAAAGACTGCCGTCGGGGAAATCTATAATGTCGCCATATCCCACGGTGAAGGTCGCTTCCTCTGCGACGAACAGCTGTTATTGCAGCTTGCCGCCAAGGGACAGATCGCCACGCAGTACGTCGACGACCGCGGGAACGCGACATATGACGTCCGCTATAATCCCAACGGCTCGTTTTACGCCGTCGAGGGGCTGACCTCGCCCGACGGGCGCGTATTTGGTAAAATGGGACACTCCGAGCGTATCGGCAATCACCTGTATAAGAATGTGGACGGTCGGTACGATCTGCAGATGTTCCGCGCGGCGGTAGAATACTTCAAATAAGGAATGGTCATATGAAAACAGATATTGAAATCGCCCAAGGCGCGGCGCTTTTACCGATTCAGGAAATCGCGGCATCCGTCGGTATCGCGGCGGATGAGCTTGAGCTGTACGGCAAGTACAAGGCAAAGCTGCCGCTGTCTATTATGAGGGACGCGTCAAAGAAGGACGGCAAGCTTGTCTTGGTTACCGCCATCACCCCTACTCCGGCGGGAGAGGGCAAGACCACAACCACCATCGGGCTTACTGACGGGCTGCGTAAAATCGGCAAAAGCAGCATCGCCGCGCTGCGCGAACCGTCTTTAGGACCCGTATTCGGCGTCAAGGGCGGCGCGGCCGGAGGCGGTTATGCACAAGTAGTCCCCATGGAGGACATCAACCTGCATTTCACCGGCGACTTTCACGCCGTCGGCGCGGCGAACAACCTGCTTGCCGCCATGCTTGACAACCATATCCAGCAGGGAAACCTGCTCGGTATCGACACACGGCGCATTACCTGGAAGCGCTGCGTCGATATGAACGACCGTCAGCTGCGCTCCGTTATCGACGGACTCGGCGGCAAGGCGCACGGCGTACCGCGTGAGGACGGCTTTGATATCACCGTCGCTTCGGAGATCATGGCGGTGCTCTGCCTCGCCTCATCGGTGACTGACTTAAAGAATCGTCTGTCTCGTATGATCGTCGGCTACGCCTTTGACGGAAAACCCGTCACCGCGGGAGACTTAAGGGCGGCCGGCGCGATGGCGGCACTGCTGAAAGAAGCGGTCAAACCGAATCTCGTACAGACGCTCGAGGGCACGCCCGCGATTATCCACGGCGGACCGTTCGCCAATATTGCCCACGGCTGCAATTCGGTCACCGCGACAAAAACCGCCTTGAAGCTTGCCGACTATACGGTGACGGAAGCCGGTTTCGGCGCGGACCTCGGCGCAGAGAAGTTTTTGGACATCAAGTGCCGCGCGGCGGGACTGAAGCCCTCCTGCGTCGTCATCGTCGCCACGGTTCGCGCGCTCAAAATGCACGGCGGCGCGCTGAAAACCGACCTTGCCGCCGAGAATCTCGAAGCGCTCGAAAAGGGACTGCCTAACCTGTCACGCCATATTCACAATATCACGGACGTCTACCGTCTGCCCTGCGTCGTCGCGGTCAACCGCTTCCCGACTGACACCGACGCCGAGCTGTCCCTCTTACAAACGCTTTGCGCCGAGAACGGCGCGAACGCCGTCCTGTCAACGGTCTGGGCTGACGGCGGCAATGGTGGAGCGGCGCTCGCAACGGAGGTTACACGCCTTTGTGAAACCGAAAATGACTTTACGTTTTCCTATGAGTTAAGCGACAGCCTCGAATCAAAGCTCAACGCGATTGCTACTAAAATTTATGGCGCAACCGGCGTCGCTTTTACAGCGGGGGCGAAAAAAGAGCTCGCTTCTTTGAACGAGCTCAGGTTTAATAACCTTCCGGTCTGCGTCGCCAAGACGCAGTACAGTTTTTCCGACGATCCCGGTAAACTCGGCGCGCCGACGAATTTTGAAATAACGGTGAGAAATCTCAAGGTCAGCGCCGGCGCGGGCTTTGTCGTCGCGCTGACGGGCGACATCATGACAATGCCGGGGCTGCCCAAATCCCCCGCCGCGGAGCGGATTGATATTGATGAGAATGGGGTCATCTTCGGATTGTTTTGATAATAATATCAAACTCGTATATAATTAAAAAGGCGTCCCTTTCGGGACGCTCTTTTTTATGGCTCGTAAGGGAAGCTTTGCATAAGTTCCAATTTAAACTTGTTCATCCTGTTGAGCGTGTCGATACGCTGTTTGACCACCGCGTCCTCGCAGACACCTGTACGGATGTATTTATCGAGGACTTCATACGAAAAGCCGAGGTTTTCTTCATCGGATTTGCCGCAGAGCCCGTCGATGGGCAGTTTTTCTACAAATTCCTTAGGCAGACCGAGTTCGTATCCAAGAGCCTTGACCTCGGCGACAGTCAGCTTGCTGAGCGGAGAAAAATCCCCAACGCCGTCGCCGTAGCGCGTCGCGTAGCCGACATAGTCCTCGGAGAGATTGCAGGTGTTTGCCACGCGGCCATTGAGCGACTGTGCGGCGGCGTAGGTGACCGCCATGCGGATACGCGGCTGGACGTTGATCCGCGTCGCGTCAGAAACAGCGGGAAGTGTGTTTCCCAGCTCATTGAGGACGCTGTTTACGGCGTCCTCAATGTTAACGGTAATGTTTTTTATACCAAGATGCGCGCAGAGAGCATGCGCCGTGTCGATGTCCGGCTGAACGCCGTTGGGCATCAATACGCCAAACACTCTGTCGGCGCCAAGCGCCTTGACGCATAGAGCGGCGACCACGGAGCTGTCCTTGCCGCCGGAAATGCCGACGATGGCTGCACAGCTCTTGCCGTTCTGCTCAAACCACGCCGCTATCCAAGCGGCGCAGTCCGCGCATACCTTTTTTGCGTTGAACACAGAAAATCAAACCTTTATGCTATTTCTGTTTAGTTTGCCAAGAGTAAACGGATTTATTTCTTATGCGCATTGTAAAATGAAGTTGCAATAGTAAAAAAGAATATCCATAGCAACGAT
>CAYYFY010000037.1:0-10997 GCA_964471035.1 uncultured Eubacteriales bacterium | reverse complement strand
GTAATGATCCAGTTGACCCGCCGCAGCTCACCGAACTCTCCGCTATGGACATATTCATATGCCTTGCGGTACAGGCAGTTGGTGCGCTGATTGAACATGATGCCGAACACAACGTTGCTCTGCGCGGCGACCTCGTTCATCTCGCGCACCTGCTTGGTGAAAACGCCGGCAGGCTTTTCGCACATGACGTGTAAACCGGCCTTCATAGCCTGAATGGCTATCGGCGGATGGAAATAGTGGGGAACGGCGATAAGGACGGCATCGACCAGACCCGACGCTATCAGCGCGTCTGCCGAGTCAAATATCTGAACGTCGGGAAGCTCCTCTTGTGCCCACTCGCGGCGGTCCTCGTCGATATCGGCGACGGCGGTCAGTCTGAAATCGGGGATTTCATCTTCCATATACGATTTAACGTGGCCGGTACCCATGTTTCCGATACCAATAATTCCAAGGCGGATTTTGTCCTTAGGCATAGTTATTTCCTCCTAAATATTATATTTACAACATCTTTTTTAAGGCGGGGAGTCTTTTTAGTGCGCCGGGAGCGCATTTTATGAACTTGCCTACGCACGTCAGCATACTCCTGCCGTTGAGCATATCAACAAGCGCCTGCCCCATCTCCTCCGAAAAGACGCCCGCGCTCATGGTGACAAAACAGCGCATGGGCAGCTGCACGGCGGCAGCTCTCATCATCTCGGAATTGACGCCGCCCCCGCCGATTTTTTCGAGAATACGGGAGACAAGCTTGTTGATTTTCGCCCCGCGCTTTGTACTCTGCGCCATCTCCAGGGTACAGGAAATATCAATGGGCAGCGACGGATCGCGGGTCGCGGGCGGCAGTTCTCTGCCGAGCAATGCTATAAACTGCTTGTCGGGAATTGCCGTGATGACGCCGCTGTAATAGGCGGGAGCTATAGCGCGGTAATCGGGGACAGGTACATCGGCGCCGTTTAAGGTAACCTCCGTCGTCAGCCTGACGTCGCGCGACGACGAACCGACGGAGATTGTGTATGTGCCGCTCTCGGCGTGCCAGTCGTGAATGTTGACGTTATAGTAGGCAAACGCCCTCTTGTCAAGCGTCAGGGAAACCTCTTTCTCCTCGCCCGCTTTAAGAGTAACCTTTTGAAATGCCCGCAGTTCCTTTTCGGGCTTGAAAATAGCGCTTTCGGGCGCGCCGACGTAGAGCTGCGCCACTTCCGCGCCGTCCAGGGCGCCGGTGTTCTTCACCTTGAAGCGCACCGTGACCGTATCGGTGTCGCAGAAGCTCGTCTTGTCCGCCGCAATATCGCTGTATTCAAACGTCGTGTACGACAGCCCGAAGCCGAACGGGAACAGGACGGGCTTGAACACCTTATCAAAATAGCGGTAGCCGACGTAAATGCTCTCGCGGTACTCGACGGACAACTGGTTACCGGGGAAATTCTCATAGGACGAGGTATCCTCCAGCTTCAGCGGATACGTTTCCGTCAGCTTACCGGAGGGGTTGACCACGCCCGACAGCACGTCGGCTAAAGCGCCGCCGCCTGCCTGACCGCCTAAAAATCCGTGCAGGACGCCCTTGACATCATTAAGCCACGGCATTTTAACCGCCGAGCCGCCCGACAGGACGACGACCGTATTCTTATTGGCCTGCGCGACAGCCGCCGCCAGCGCGTCGTGCGCGGGAGGCAGGTCGATGTGCTTTCTGTCAAAGCCCTCCGACTCATACACCTCGGTAAGTCCGATAAAGACGACCGCGATGTCGGCAGCCGTAGCGTGGCGGACCGCTTCGTCGATCAACTCCTGCTTGGGTTGATCGGTCTTTTTATCGTAGCCCGCCGTATAAGAACAGGTGTACCCGAGTTTTGTCAGCTCGTCATAGGCATTATCAATCTGCGTCGGTTTGATCAAAGAGCTGCCTGCTCCCTGATAACGCGGCTCTTTGGCCATCTGACCGATGACCGCTATGGTCTTCGCCTTTACAAGCGGCAGAATCTCGTCCTTATTCTTCAGAAGCACCAGCGAATTGGCGGCGACCTTGCGCGCGAGCGCGTGATGGGCATCCATGTCGCAGGTGTGATTCTTGAAGCTTGCCTTGGACTTCAGTATCAGATCGACGACGGTGTCAACACGCTCGTCAAGCACGTTTTCAGACAACGTCCCGTCTTTTATAGCGGCGAGTATCTTTCCCGCGCCCATTCCGGCGGAGGTGGGCATCTCGAGGTCGTTTCCGGCCTTCAAGCCCAGAACGCGGTCATTTTCCGCGCCCCAGTCGGTCACGACCAGCCCGTCATAACCCCATTCCTCGCGGAGCACGTTCCAGAGCAGCCAGCGGTTCTCCGAGCAGTATGTGCCGTTCAGCTTGTTGTAGGCATTCATCACCGTCCACGGTTTAGCCTCTTTGACGCACTTCTCAAACGCGGCAAGATAAATCTCGCGCAGCGCGCGCTCGTCAACGACGGTGTCAATGGTCATGCGGCGGCATTCCTGATTGTTGGCGGCATAGTGCTTAAGCGAGGTGCCCACACCCTTGGATTGCACGCCCCTGATAAACGCGGCGGCGAGCTCTCCCGTGAGAAAAGGGTCCTCCGAAAAGTATTCGAAATTACGCCCGCACAGCGGCGAACGCTTGATGTTGACGCCCGGTCCTAAAAGGACGGACACTTTTTCCTTTAAACACTCATCACCCAGCGCCTCGCCCATTTCATAGAGGAGCTCGGTGTCCCAAGAGCAGGAGGTCGTCGCCGCCGTCGGGAAACAGGTTGCCGGAACGCTGGCGTTGAGAACGCCCGTTGCGCCCTTCTCCTTCTTCTCTTGTTGTTTTCTTAAACCGTGGGGACCGTCGGTCACCATGATCTCGGGAATCCCCTTGTCGGGTACCGAAAACAGGTGCCAGAAGTCCTTGCCGGAGCAAAAGGCCGCTTTTTCTTCAAGTGTCAGCTGGCTTACAATGTCCTGATGCTTCATATTCTCATTCCTCTCCAAACTATTATGTACATTTATTTGCGTTTGCTTTTGAATTTGAGTAAAAGAACGGTTATTATTGCCCAGAATATCTGGTAGAATACGATTCTGAACGCGCCGATCTGGACGAGCGCCGACGAAAAGGCAAGTACGGCGGTAAACGCCGCGCCGATGACGCCTCCGACGATCTGCACGATGGTCGTAAAGCTCTTAAAGCTCGCGAGCGAAAATACCGCGCATAAAGCGCTGAGCATTGAGCGCACCCCGCCGTCATGCAGGATATGGGCGTCCGCGCTGGTGTGTACCTGACTCTTGCACTCGTCGAACATATTGCCGGCGACAGCGCTCAGTACCTTCGTGCTGCCCGCGGGAAGCCGCAGCGCCCCGCCGATGAGCGTATCGGTGATATTGGGGTCCGCCGTCTTGACAAGCAGCGTCACCCCGCTCTTTTCAATTTCGCGGATGAGCGGCGACAGCGCCGTATCGCCCTCGTAGCTGACGACAAACATCGCCGCGAGCTTGCCATCAACAGCCAGATATAAAAGGCACCGCCCGTCGTGCAGATAGCGTTTTTCAAAATCCTTATCGGGTACGTCGGCGTTGTGATTGATGAGCATATCGCGGCTTCCGACAAGCACGCGCCGGTTATGTATCCACGCGCAGAGCCCGAGCTTATCCTCATAAGCAAGCGAATCGACCGGCGGCAGAATGTCGCGCTTATTCAAGATAACGCTGTCGAACACGCCGGACAGCGGGGCGTTTGCTTCGATAATCATCGCCGCCGTATAGAGAATTGCCTCGTCCATACGCATGGAGTGAAAGACCTTGATTCCGTGGATGTTGCATTTCGATATATCGAGGATGTCGCTCGCGTCGAGCACGACGGCGTTGGTTCCCGCACAAACGTCCAGCGCTTCATAGCCGGAAATAGCCGCGCCGTCGCGCGCCAGCCGCTTTGAGATGGCGTTCAGCAGCAAATTGTCCGCCATGTACGCCGACGCGGGCAGTCCGATACAAGTGACCGCCGTAAACGCGCTGATACCCAAAAAGACATTCTTCTGGAAAATACCGGCCGCAATCCCCGCCAAAACCCCCGTTGTGCAGACTATAGGGATCATCTTTTTCGAGAGATCGTCCGCGGCAAAGCGCCTTGAGGCCAATTCCATAAACCGCGCGGGGAACAGCGTCCGAAACGACATTTTAATGTCCGGTTCGCCGAGCAGCAGACCGCGTCCGATTTCAAACGCCTCGTCGCCGTCCGGAATGCTTTCGACCGCCGCAAGATGCTCGGCGCGGGTGACAAAGCCGAAATTGAGCAGTATCCGTCTTAACTTGCAGAGCTCGCCGAAATCGGTGAACGCCAGCGCGGCGATCGCCGCGGGTAAAAAGAGCGGAGACAGTATCAATATGAAATCTTTTGTGAAAAACAGGGAGATTGCCTGAACCAGAGAGACCGCCACCGCCAAAACCGCGGATGAAGCGGCATTAGGTTCGCCCCTTAAAATGGCTTTCAGTCCCTTACGAAGCGTCCTGTAGCCGGCGGCGGCGCCGATGACAAACAAGAGCAGGCAGAAGAACAGAAAAATTCTTTCGCTCCCCGCAAAAAAATCAAAGGATACTCCATCGACCGAGATATGCGGTATCGCGAAAAATATTGCCAGCATCAGAAATACGGCGCACTCGGCAAAAAACGAGAACAGCTGCGTCTTGTACCGTTTTTTCACCGCGTAAGTAAAGCGCATCTTGTCGTCGGCAAAGCGGTATTCCTCGGTCTCAAACGCCGCGGCGCCTGCGCGCGCGGACTTTTTGTCCGGCTTGTCGGCAATTTCACCCTGAGAGGAACTTTCTTCCTGTGGGGCGTTTTCCGCTTCGGGCAAGCCGTCGCGCATCATGGTAAACTTTTCCGCCCTTTCGCGGCGGCGCTCCCAAAGCGCGCGTTCAACCTCCTCCTCATCGACCTTCTCGGCAGGCTCCTCTTCCTCGTTAAAGCCTTCTAAGCGGAGCTGGCTGAGCAAGTCGGCGGCGTCGGCGCTCTCCGGTTTTTCAATACGCTGTGCCTGCACGTTTTCGCTGACTCTCGTCTTTTGTCGGGAGAGCGCATCCTCGGCGAGCACCTCCTCAGGCGATACGAGCGTAGGCAGCGGGGAGAGGTCCTGCGTGTGTTTGAACTGCGATTCCCGCTTGATGACGCCCTCCCGTTCTATAGGCTTTCCGGGCACCTTGCCGTAAATGGCAGTGTGCTCGGCTGTCTTTTCAAGCGTCTGAACAGGGCGGTTGATAAAGCGCTCGCGGTATTTATCCGGCTCCATGGCGCCGGTCGGGGCAGGGCTCCCTTCGGCGAGAACCGACCGCTCGACCTTCGGGCGGTTGATCTGATGGGGAATATCGGCGTTATAGGTCGGGCGCGGATCGACAAAATCGTCGCGCGTACGCGACAGGCGGCGCTGCTCCTCGCGCCGGCGCTCCTTATCCTCAGCCTCCCCGCAGGAGGCAGGACGAACGCTGTCGTTTAACAGACGGTCGATCTCTTCTATTGACCATATTTTCCTATCTTCATTTTCCGGCAAGGAAAGCACCCACTTTAGTAATTAGTTATTAGGAACCAGGGGCTAGTAAAAGGGACGGAAATCGCAAAGCGATTTCAAAGAAAACCGTGAAACGGTTCTTTGCGGTCGGAATTTTAATATATGCTGTTTATCGGGACTTAGCCACGCTGACGGACAGCTTCATAGAGGAGAAGAGCCGCGGCGACCGAGGCGTTTAAAGAATTGATCTTCCCCTTCATGGGGACCGACAGGACGAAATCGCAGTTTTCCCTGACGAGCCTTTTGACCCCCGCGCCCTCCGAGCCGACGACGAACGCCGCCGGACCCTTGAGATCAGCCTGCGTATACGGCGTACCGTCCATGTCGGCACAGTATATCCACAGACCCTTTTCTTTCAGCTCCCGAATTGCCGCCGTAAGGTTTGCCACACGCGCCACGGGCATATATTCGACCGCTCCGGCTGACGCCTTGCCGACGGAAAAGCTCAGAGGGGCGTTATGCCGCTGCGGCACGATGACGCCGTGAACGCCCGCCGCCTCGGCGGTGCGAATCATCGCCCCGAGGTTGTGCGGGTCCTCGATATTCCCGCAGATGAGGATAAACGGCGGCTCGCCCGCCTCTTCGGCGGCGTTTAAGATGTCGTCAACCGTACAGTACGCCTTGACCGCGCAGAGCGCCGCGACACCCTGATGCGCGCCGTGCGCGCACAGAAAGTCGAGCTTTTTCCCGTCGGCCTCCTTGATGACAATCCCCTTTTCGCGCGCCTTGGCAATCAGCGCCACGACGGATCCGGCGCGCTCTCCGCGCTGTACATATATGGTATCTATCGGCCGACCGCTTTTCAGCGCCTCGGCGACGGCGTTTCGTCCGTAGACGATGTCCTTCTCTCTCTCGGCGTTCTCGTTCATTTCCTTCATTGCTTCTTCACAAGCTTCTCAGTGCCGCCCATATAGGGACGGAGCACCGACGGTATATTGACGCTGCCGTCCTCATTCAGATTGTTCTCCAAAAAGGCGATGAGCATACGCGGCGGCGCGACGACCGTATTGTTGAGGGTATGGGCAAAATACTTCCCGCCGTCGCCGCTTATCCTGATTTTCAGGCGTCTTGCCTGCGCGTCGCCGAGGTTCGAGCAGCTGCCGACCTCAAAATACTTCTGCTGGCGCGGCGACCACGCCTCGACATCTACGGACTTGACCTTCAGGTCCGCTAAATCGCCCGAACAACACTCGAGCGTGCGTACCGGAATATCGAGCGACCGGAACAGATCGACGGTGTTCTGCCACAGCTTGTCAAACCACGCTTTGCTGTCCTCGGGTTTACAGACGACGATCATCTCCTGTTTCTCAAACTGGTGGATACGGTAGACCCCGCGCTCCTCCACGCCGTGAGCGCCCTTTTCCTTGCGGAAGCACGGCGAATAGCTCGTAAGCGTCTGGGGCAGGCTCTCCTCGGAAAGGATCTGGTCGATAAACTTACCGATCATCGAGTGCTCGCTTGTACCGATAAGATACAAATCCTCGCCCTCAATCTTATACATCATCGCGTCCATCTCGGCAAAACTCATCACGCCGGTGACGACGCTGCTGCGGATCATGAACGGCGGCACACAGTAGGTAAAGCCGCGTTCTATCATAAAGTCGCGCGCGTAGGAAATGACCGCCGAATGCAGGCGGGCAATATCGCCCATCAGATAATAAAAGCCGTTGCCCGCGACGCGGCGCGCGCTGTCGAGGTCGAGTCCTGACAGCGACTCCATAATATCGGTATGGTAGGGAACTTCAAAGGCGGGCGTGACGGGCTCGCCGTAGCGCTGTACCTCGACATTCTCGCTGTCGTCCCTGCCGATGGGCACGGACGGGTCGATGATGTTCGGGATGCGCATCATAATGGATGTGACCTGTTCGGACAGCTGTGTTTCCTTCTCCTCAAGCGCGGCGAGCTGCTCGGCGGCGTCGCCGACGAGCTTTTTCATCTGCTCTGCCTCGTCCTTTTTCCCCTGCGCCATCAGATTGCCTATCTGCTTGGAATACTTGTTGCGGTCGCTCCGAAGCTGATCGGCCTGTCCTTTTGCCGCGCGGCACTGCGCGTCAAGGTCGACGACCTCGTCAACCAGATCGATTTTACCGTCCTGGAATTTATTGCGCAAATTCTGTTTGACGATGTCGGGGTTCTCTCTTAAAAACCGGATGTCTATCATATCGCTTCTCCTGCTCAGTCGTCGTCGTTGTCAAAGATTTTTAATAGCTTTTTCAGATCGTCGTCGTCGAAGAACTCGATCTGTAAAATGCCTTTTTTTGTCGATTTCGTCAGCCGTACGCTCCGTCCGAGCGACGATGACAGCGCCAGCTCCACTTCGTCGTAATACGGGTTGCGCTTCTTTTTATGCCCGACCGCGGACGGCGTTTTTTCGGTCTCTCTGGCAAGCCGCTCGGTGTCGCGCACCGACAGACCGTTTTTCACCGCCGCTTCCGCGACAGACCGTTGCAAAACCTCGTCCTGTATACCGAGAAGCGCCTTACCGTGCCCTGACGTGAGTACGCCGTTCTCGAGTAAGGCAAGAAGGTCAGCGGGTAAAGAGAGCAGCCGTATGGCGTTGGCGACAGCCGGACGCGAGCGACCGACGATCTCGGCGGCTTCCTCCTGCGTGCAGGAAAATTCCTCGACCAGCCTCTGCAGACCCTTAGCCTCCTCAACGGGATTCAAATCCTCGCGCTGGAGATTTTCCACGAGCGCCAGCTGCGCGGCCTGCCGGTCGTCAATGTCGCGGATAATGACCGGTACCTCCGTAAGCTCCGCCAGCTGCGCGGCGCGCCAGCGACGCTCGCCCGCGACGATCCTGTATCCGCCGTCGGGTAACGGCCGTATCAGCAGCGGCTGTAATACGCCGTGCTGCTTTATACTCTCGGACAGCTCGTTGAGCGCCACATAGTCAAACGCCTTGCGGGGCTGCTGCCTGTCGGGCTCGATCTCGTTGATTTTCAGCATGACGGTATTTCCGCCGGACAGCCCTTCGGTGGCGTTTTCCATAAACAGCCTCTCATAACCGGATCCGAGTCCGCCTTTTTTCTTATCGGCCATTATAATCCCCTTTTCAAAAACCTGTCAGCTCATGCGCGAGCATAGTATACGCCTCGGTGCCCTTGGAGCCGCGGTCGTAGTAGAGCGCGGGCTGACCGTAAGACGGCGCCTCAGACAGGCGCACATTGCGGGGAATGACAGTAGCGTAGACCTTCCCCGGAAAATAATTCTTGATTTCGGCGACGACCTGCTGGGTCAGATTGAGCCTGCCGTCGTACATCGTCAGCAGCACGCCCTCTATGTCCAAAAGCGGATTGTACTGCCTTTTTACCCGTCGTACCGTCGCCATGAGCTGCGACAGCCCCTCGAGCGCGTAAAATTCACACTGCACCGGTACGAGAAAGCTTCCCGAAGCGGTTAAGGCGTTCAAGGTGATAAGGCCAAGAGACGGCGGACAGTCGAGAAAAATATAGTCGTACTCCGCGGCAACGGGAGCCAGCGCGTTTTTGAGCAGCGCCTCGCGGCGCTCCATATCGGCCATATCAAGCTCCGCGCCCGCCAGATTGATATTGGACGGAATGAGATCGACGTTTTGGTACGGCGTGCGCAGAATGACCTGCCGCGCCGGCACGCCTTCGATAAGCATCTCATAGGCGGTCTGCGCGACCTGCCTTTTAGAGACGCCGTATCCGCTTGTGGAGTTTCCCTGCGGGTCGATGTCCGCCAGCAGCACGCGTTTTCCGAGCGCGCCGACAGCCGCCGACAGGTTTACCGCCGTCGTTGTCTTGCCGACGCCGCCCTTCTGATTGACAATCGCAATGATCTTCGCCATACTTCAAAGAAAGCCCTTTCGGAAGGAAAGTCAGCGGCAAAACCACAAACTTACCTATTATCCGATAGATTATATCATATACAATAGAAAATGAAAATACCTTGACAGAATTTTTTAAAGAAAAAAGCCGCCCGAAGGCGGCAAGGGTTTTAGAACGAGCTACACAGTCACATCCTGCGCCGCGCCAAGCGCGGTTTCGCCGAGCGATTCCTTTATAAAATTAAAATCGTCGCCGATGGCTTTGATAAAGCGGCTGATGTCCGAATTCCAGACGACGATGTTCATACCCTTTTTCGCCCACTGAATCTGCTTTTCGATGGCGCCGGAATAGTGGTTGCCCACGCCGATTTTACGCTCTAAGCAGCCGCTGATGATTTTTTCGACATACGTCTCAAACTCCGGATTGTCGTATTCTTCGGGAATGCCCATGTTGATGGACAAATCGTGCGGACCGATGAACACGGCGTCCACCTCGGGCTTTGCCAAAAGCTCGTCGAGATGGTCCACCGCGAAACGGCTTTCGATGTTTAATATCAGCAGATGCCCGTCGTTATACATATTAAGATAGTTCTTTTCCTTTTGGGAAAGCACTGTCTGTCCGGTCAGCGCCTCCTGTAGGCGTTTGCCCTTGAGCGGACGGTATTTGACCGCGCCGATCAGCGCGTTTACTTCCTCGAGCGTTTCAAGGTAAGGTGAAATGACGCCGACCGCGCCGTCCTCAATAGCCGCGAACGCCTCGTACGGATGGCAGAACGGTATGCGCACGATCGGCGCGATTTGCTTTGCCTTATAGCACTGGCACATCCATGCGCGCTGTGAGCGGTCGATAGGCATATGCTCGGAGTCTATAAACACAAAATCCACGCCTGTCTTGTCGATCTCCGCCGCCCACTTCGGCGACGGGGACGCGATCAGCGTACCGTAGACCCTTTTGTTTTCTATGAATGCCCTTTTTAGTTCATATTGATTCAAAAATATCTCCCTTTCATGCGCGGCAAAGCCATACAAGCAGGCTTGTAGTCACTGACACTGAGCGCCAAAATCACAGATTTTGGCGGGAACTACTGCCAAACAGTGCTCCGGCTAATTTGAATTGTCTTGATTCGAATCATCATCGGCGGATTTACCGCTTTTTTTACTTGCGTTACCGGCGGCAAATTGTTCACAAATGAATGAGAACTTTTTAATCAGCACCGCGCCGATGACAATAACAACCGCCAGCAAACCCGCTATTATCGCGAAAACCAATTCCGGCGCTTCTGAAAATGGGATAAGGAACACAAGATAACCAACAACGACAAATGCTATGATCGAAAGAACAATAGTCATACCATTCCACCCTTTCTGCTTAATATTATTTTATCATAAAATCTTAAAAAGTCAAGGCAATCAGCGACCGCCGCGGCAGGCTCTGCTCCCTATTGCATTGGGAATCACGATATGGTATAATAACCTCAAGGTCGCGGCGTGGAAGCCGCGAATGAAGCTTCGCTTCACAAAAAAGCAGAGCTTTTTCCCTTGAGAACATTGTATCATCAAAAGGCGATGCTGCGGCATCGCGGCGGTTTCACCGCTCAAAAGGCTTCGCCTTTTGCTTTTGTGGTATAATAACCTCAAGGTCGCGGCGTGGAAGCCGCGAATGAAGCTTCGCTTCA
>CAYYFY010000036.1:0-11112 GCA_964471035.1 uncultured Eubacteriales bacterium | reverse complement strand
TGCTGGGTGCCGCTGCTGTCGTAGTACACAACCGAACTGTTGTTGATGACCACGCTGCCGTAATAGAGGTCAACCGTCAGCATGGCGTCGGTGCTGCGGACGGTAACGACAGTATTGTCAGAGGTGTCAATGGTTATATTGAGCCCGTAATAGACCGTGTTGATCAAAAACAGGAAATTCTGCGTGCCGACGGGCGCCCAGAGGTAGAGCCTTTTTGAAAGGGTCACACAGGAGGATTCCTGATTTCCGTTTACCCAATACGATACGCCGACGCTCGAAGAGCTGCTGATGGAGTTGTCTACGTTGATGGTCGCCAGGTGCAGCGCAGTGCCTTTTCCGTCGGTAACGCCGCCGGGGACGGCGGCGTTGACGGAGCCGCCCGTTATGACGGTTGTTCCGTGGTTGCCGCTGGCGACGGATTTGTTGTTGCCGCCGCCGATACCGACCATGGCTAAACTTCCGCTTGAACCGCCCATCGCCGTGACGGTGCCGCCGGTAACGGTGACCGTACCGCCCGCGCCGCCCGCGTAAGACGTATTGTTCGCGCCACCGCCGCCGATGCCGGCGCCGTAGGAGCCGCTTCTTGCCGTGACGTTGCCGCCCGTAACGGTGAGCGTGCCGCCCGCGCCGCCCGCGCCGGCGTTAGAACCGCCGCCGCCGATGCCGGAGCCGTAGTTGCCTAGGCTGGTGACGGTTCCGCCGTTAATCGTGACAGACCCTCCGGCGCCCCCGATGCCGCCGCCTATCCCTGAGCCGAATAGTCCTGCGTTAATCGTGAGGATACCGCCGTTCACGGTGACCGTGCCGCAGGCGGCGCCTTCACCGCCGCCGATACCGGCGCCTTCCGCCTCGTTGTTGACCATCAGAGTGCCGTTAACGGCGCCGTCTACGGTAAGCGACGCGCCGGACGGGACCGCCATACAGGGGGCGTTTGCGTAATCGGAGATAAACACGCTGGTGCCGCCGCTGATATACAGATTGACAGAAGCGCCCGGGGAAATGCTGAAAGCGCTGCCGGTTGTACGCTCTATCGATACGCCCAGCAGAGTAATGTTTACGCTGCCGCCCGTAACACTGACAGCGTTAGTCGCGGCAGTGCCGCTGTTGACCTGCGTGATGACATACCCCGCGGGATTTGCCGTTGTCACCAGATTGCCGGCGCTGTCGTAACCGCTGACGGTCCCGTCGCCGATAGTGATGTTCCCCTTGTCGATGTACAGGGAGGTCTGGCTGTCGGCTCCCGCGATCAAAGCGATGTTGGGGAATAACTGAATGACCATCAATAGGGAGACGAGCATGGCGAGCAGTTTCTTACCGTTCCGTTTTGTTTTGTTCATAGGAATCGTTCTCCTTCATCAATTTGATTATAAAACTTCTATATTATAATAATTGAAATAAATTTATTTAACACGTTACTAAAGTACTGTAAAATAAAAAAACATACGGAAAAAATCCGTATGCAAGCCAAAAATAACGCGTTTTACAAATTCAACTCACCGGCGAGCTTCTGACACTGAACGCGGTTTTTTACGCCGAGCTTACCATAAATATTGCCGATGTGGTTTTTGACGGTCTGCAGCGTAATGCACAGCCTGTCACTGATTTCCTGATTGGTATACGCCTCGATAAGAAGCGAAAGCACCTCGCGTTCGCGGTCGGTCAGCGATTCTGTCAAATTAATGACAGATGTGCTTCCGGAGCTTTTCATCCGTTCGAGCAGAAGCGCGGCATAGTCCGCGTTTTTCTTATAGCTAAGCGCGGTGAAGTGTTTTGTATAGAGGGCAAGCAGCTTATCCATGGGCTCGGACTCATCCAGATAGCTTCGGATGAAATTCCGCTCCATCCCGATGGACAGTGACCTGTCGAGAGAACGGAGCGCTTTTTGCGGACGGTGTACCTTGTATTCCAGAATGGCCAACAGGTTTAAAGCTTCGACCTCGCTGTGAAACCTGTTTACCTTTTCGCAGAAAATCAGAATGCGGTTTAACAGCGTCTCGGCGTCCTGCAGACGGTCAAAAAACAGTAGCGTTCTGGCATATACGAGCAGCTCGTATTCCCTGATCTTGCTCAGTTCCGAAAAGACGTCGAGCTTACAGGAGGAAAACCATCTCTCAACAGATTCTACGTCGCCGATGTCGATAGATAAGCGGCACCGAAACGCCGCGATCAGATATTTCCAATGCGGCTCGCCGATAGGCTTCAGTCTTTTTTCGCACTCGTCGAGCGTCGCGAAAGCGCCGTCATAGTCGCCTTTTGCTCTCTTTACGCGGGCTATATCGGCCATGGCGGGGACAAGCACGCCGGGACAGCCCGTCTGCGATGCGGCTTCCATGGCTTCCAGCAGATATGGCAGCGCTTCGTCCGGACAGTCGTTTTCGTAATAGTACTCGCCGGGGAGCAGAAGCATATAGCCCGGTTTTTGAATGAAGGGAACGATTTTCCAGAAGCTTTCGGTAAGCGTTTCATACTGTTCTTTGTTCTCTCCGAAAACTAAAGTCAGAATACCGATGGGACAGCGGTAAAAAAATATATCGCCTGTGTTAAAATTAAAATAAGATGGAAATTCAAAAAATTTCGCTCTGTGCGGTTCGATAGCGGAAACAAAATAGGACAAAAAGTCCGCGTTTCCTTCACGGATCATCAGCGTTGTTTCCTGAAAAATACAGGCTATCCGGCAAAAATCGATCCGCCTTAAGCAGGAATGATTAAACGGCTGCGCCGCGATTTCCTTCATCTTGCCGCTCCAGAGGCGCGCGGCGTCGAGCCTGTCTGTATCGGCGTAATAGGTCGCGTAAATGTATGCCGCCTTAAAGCTGTTTTCCTTCAGAGGCAAAGGAACCTGCTCGAGCCAGTTGAAAAGCGTTTTGATGTCATACCCGTAAACCACGACATTATGCTCAAGGATGCTCATGACCTCCGTATACGCGCTTCCTTTTAAGAAAAACTCGACCGCTTTTTCCGTATCGCCGTGTTCGCGGTACCAGACACCCGCTTTTTTTTGCAACGCCGCGACGTCCGTAGCGTCCGCCGGGTTCGCGGCGGACGCCGGATGTGTTTCCGGCAGCAGCTTAAATAAAAAATCCTTGAACAGGTGATGGAAACGGTATGTCTTTTTTTCACGGTCCAACGCAAACAGAAATCCGTTGTCCTCATACAGTTCGGATAAAATCCGCCCCGCATAGGGGTTGCCGGTGACCGCACCGCACAAATCTTCCGATAAAATATCCAGCACGCTCGTTTCCAGCGCGAACGTCTTCTTCTCCTCTGACCAGCCGATGATGACTTCGTCCTTAAGATACTGCCCTATATCGCGGTCAAGCTCCGGCAGGGAGGCTATATCGGTTATTTCTTCTTTTTCCAGCGACAGCGCAATCGTGACAAGCGAAGCCGCCCACCCCTCGGTATAACTTTCGAGCAGTTCTATATCGTCATTATGAAGCGAAATGCCTCTCGCTTCAAAAAACCTCAGAATATCCTCTTTTTGAAATTGCAGGTCTGAAACGCCGATTTTCTGCATCTGCCATTTGACGCTAAACCTCGAAAGACTTAGCTCCGGCATGGTGCGGCTTATGATAATGAGGTGCATTTTCTCGGGCAGATAGTTGACAAGATACGAGAGTGCGCTCAATATCGATGTGTCGGTGATCAGATGCAGATCGTCAAGGACAAGCACAAAATCCGCGCTTATCTTTGAGAGCTTGTCGAGGATGAGGTTGATATGCATTTGCGCGCCGAGCAGCTCGGCGGAGGATATAATGTATTCCGATTCCTTTTCCAGATCCGGAGCGATGACGCTTAAGACCGCGCAGACATCCTTCCAGAATGCTTTTGGCGTATTGTTGTATTCATTGACCGGCAGCCAGACGACGGTAAGACCGCACTGCTGCGCCCAGTCAAGTACGGCTGTCGTTTTGCCGTATCCGGCGGGGGCTGTCAGAAGCGTCAGTTTACAGTCCCGTATTCTGTCCAGCTTATCGAAAAGCTTTTTACGGCTGACGATATGCCTGTTCATTACGGGAGTATAAAAATGATGTTCGGTCAAGGTGAATACGCCCTCTTTCACGCAGGATGCAGTGCGGTCAGTATGTAATTTCGTAGAATACGGCGGCGTAAGGCGGAAGCTCGAGCGTCAGTGTCGCCTGACCGTCCGTGACGGACTCGGTCGAGGTGACGGGTGTGAGCTTCGCGCATTCGATGTATTTATCCCGCAGGTTCTCAAAATACAAATCCCTTGCCCACTGGGCATTAAGCGTCGTGGGCGATTCGATGCCGGGGTCGTCATACGACCACACAAAGCAGTCGGCGCCGATGGCATATGTTTTGCGGTCGGCTTCCCACTCGTCGAAAAAGTTACAGTCGTCGTCGATAAGCCAGCGCGTGACCGTAACCGAGTCCCCGCAATCGGCGGGCAGTTTGACGCTTACGCTCAGATCGACCGCGTAACTGTAATCCCAATCGGGTTTGAAATTATAAGCCATGACGCCGACTGACCGCGTGCTTTCGTCAATACCCGCGAGCAGACCGGCTTCGGCGTCCGGAATATATATTGAGCTGTCTACTGACACGGCGGCTTTTCTTTTACCCGCGAGCACGTCCGCGTACCGCGCGGCGACATGATAGGCGACGGAAGGGTAACCGCCGAACATCGGCGCGGTCGTGTAGCCCCACGAGGAGAAATAATCGATGTTATTTTCCGCGAGAAGCTTTAACATACGCGCGTCATAGGACGCCTGATACGTCTGACCGACTATTCTGAGCAGCAAGTCGCTTGCCACCGCGCCCGCGTGCGAGCCTAAGAGACGTCCCTCGTCCACGCCGTAGCGCAGACCGTACAGTCCGACGCTCTCAGCCTTTGTCCGCAGCGCGCTTACAACGTCCGCCACCGTGAAGTCGCGAATATCCGCAGGGCTGTTGTCATAGTAGGAGATGTTCAAAAAACAGAACCGCGAGCCGGTCTGTCCCGTGTAATAATTGGTGCTTAACGCGCAGTGTTCTATGAATTTTCCCTCGTCCCACAACCCCTCGCTGACGGCCATCGCGTGTGCGCCGACGTCGATGTCATCGCCGAGTACGCTTTGCAGCGCGGCGACCGTGTAATCGTAAAGCTTGCAGTAGGCGACAAACGTTTCCTCCGGATCGCCGCTTTTCACCTTAAACCAGTCGCCGTTTTCAAATTCGGTCAGTACGCCGAAGCGCCATGTCCGCACTTCTTCCAGACCGAATTCCTGTACGAGCGCCGACGTGACGGCGGCGATATAGGTATAATATTGATTATAATCGTCGGGCGGACTTAAGTTGACGCCGAATACGCCGATCTGCGGGTCGGTCGTAAGCTTTAAGGGCACGTTGCCCGTCTTGAGATGCGGCTTTGCGCCTAAGGATAAAACATTGCGGCAGGCGGCGATTAATTTAGAAAAATCGTAGTCGTCAATTACCGCGCGGTTGAGCGGCTCTTTAAATAAGTCGCGCTCCTCATTGCCGCCGGTGCACTGCATGAGCTGGATATACTCGACAAATTCCATCGGGTCGGCGCCTATAAAAGCGCTTTCAGCGGGCACTCCGGCGGGCGACCAGCAGTTCATGTTGCTGACTGCGTTGCTCATCACACCGCCGGTATTCGCGGTATCCACGGTAAACGAAGCGTTGTTGATCATATCGACCACCCCTTCAATCTCTGACGGGAATATACTTCCGAAAAGCAGCAGAACGCTTAAAAGCGTAGCGAGGAGACGGGAGAAGAACGTACCGAGAGAATCCATAACCGAACCTCCTAATGTATTATTTATTTGTCTTTGCGGTTTCCGTCCTTATCGAACGTTGTTTTCAAATCCTTCTCGGTCTTTATAATGGGTACGACCGACACGATGAGCTGTCCGGCGCAGAGCGCGCCGCCGAAAAGGCTTACAACGGATTCGTTCTGCCCGATGACGCACAGCATGGCGGCTATGGATACCGGCAACATGACTAAACCGGCGCCGCGCCAGCGCTTGCTGAGTGTACGGTGCGCGAATTCCCAGGTATCCGTGTTCTTCATGGACATTTTCGTCCTGTAACCGTAGTAGCCGTTGATTTTCTTTGGCGGATTTTTAAAAATAAAACCGAAAAAAATCATGGTCAGGGGCATCAGCAAATCCATGATGAGCATAAAAATCCAGAATTGCACAAAAACAAGTCCTCCGATTTTTTATATATTGCCGGTCGGCGGCGCGGCTGCGAACGGACCGTTCGGATTGTGCGGCGAGTACCAGTCGGAGCCGAAGGACGGCAGCTCGGACGGCGAAAGCGCGCCTTCCGCGATCAGTTCGGCGCGGCGGCAGGAGTAAAATTCGGCGAGCGACGCCTCTAAAAAGGGGAGGACATAAACAAACAAAAGAATACCGGCGGTCAAAGAGCTGAAAATAATCCAGCCGAAAAAGGACAGGTACAGCAGGAAGAACTCGCCGAAGTGCCCTTTCATCAGCTTGCCGCTGTATTCACGCGCTTTTCTGCCGGTTATCGAGCCGTCCGCGGCGAGCACGAACGGCACCATGGCGTATTTTAAGAACAGCAGGATACCCGGAATAAAAAAGAGCAAAAAACCGCAGCCAACGATAATATTTGTTGAAAAGCGGGCGCTGATGATGTTCAAAGCAGAACCTTCATTGAACGGGGCATACGCCTCGCCGACGGTGGGTGTCCGCATTCCTCTGCGTTTTAAGTAGAATCGGGCAAAACCCACCTCCGCTACGGCGGTGGTAAGCGAGTAGATAAGCGTAATGAACCCGCCCGCGGCGAGGGGAATGATAACGATTGCCAGATCGGCGGCGTAAGAAATCGAATTACCGGTCACATAATTAAAAATCGGAATGGCGAAAAGAAACAAAAAGATAAGAATAACGAAACCGCAGAATAACAGCGGCAGCCAGACGAGAAATGTTATACCAACGCTTCGTCCCAAAGATTGCAGAAAATTATTTCTCGCCGCCTGTTTCATTTTTTTCTGTGTAAACATGGCGTTCACCTCGTGTCAGCTAACGGGCGGATTTTCCGGAGGCGGCGTATTTTCAGGCGCTTCGGGCGGCCGCTGTACGGGCGCGCCGCCGGCAAAGCCCATATAGTCGTTCGGGTTGCCGTTAAAATTAATGCCATTGTTTTGCGGCTGAAAGCCGGACGCGCCAAAGCCGGCGGCGGGATTCCACGCGTTAGCGCCGAAGTTTGGCGCGGTACTCTGGAACGGACCGTTCGGATTGTACGGCGAGTACCAGTCAGAGCCGAATGAAGGCAGCTCCTCGGGCGCAATCTCGCCTCTGCCGATAAGCTCCGCGCGGCGGCAGGAGAAAAATTCGGCAAGCGTCGCGTACCAGTAGGGGCTGACGTAAAAAATTAAAAGAAGTCCCATTGTCATACCGCCGACGATAAACCAGCCGATAAAGGAGAGGCACAACACGAAATATTCTCCCCAGTGATCCTTCATCAGCTGCGCGCTGAGCTCACGAGCGCGTTTACCGCTGATGGTGGGGTTAAGGGCGAGAACTTGATTTACCATAGCATAACGAAAAGCGAAAATGATACCCGGAACAATAAGAAGACTGCCGAAGACGATAAGCAGTAATGTCGTCAGCGAAACCTTGATGATATTGCCGGCGGTTCCCTCGCTGTACGGGGCGTAGGGTTCGGTTGCCGCAGGAGTCAGATTGCCGCGGAGCTTGAGGAAGTAAGCCGAAACGCCCACGGTAGTCACATTGGTGACAAAGATTGTTAATAGCAGGGAAAGTAAACCGAAAAATGCGGACATACCTTCAGAAATGGGACTCTGCTCGTACATTCCTGTTTCGAAATCCATTGTGCCGTTAAAAATGCTTTTAAATACACTGCCCATTTGCGCGGTTTGATTGAGCATGGAAAGAATCGTCGCCGGCAGCGCGGCAAGAAAAACCGCGCCGACTGAGCGGCTCATAGACTTGTTCATATTGAGCTTTGCCGCTTCTTTTATTTGCTGACGAGTGAACATGAAAAATCCTCCTTAACTTATTCAACTGGCAATTATGCGGAAAACCTTGACGCCGTGGGCGGGGACAGTCGCTTTGACGCTGTCCGTAACCATGACAATATTTTTATCCCAGAGGTCTCTGACCATATACATTTGTGTTTTGGGCAGGTCGGTGTAGCTGTCGTTGTGGATGTCATTAAGGGATACGCTCATTTCGCGCTCTGAGCCGCTTTTGTTGAAAAAGCAGAGGGCAAGCTCGTTGTTTTCTAAGGGTTTTATAAGAATGTCGGATATGGCGTTTGTTTTAAGGCGCTTGCACTGAATGCCGCGCACATCCTGATTGACGGCGATCAGCTCTTTATCGGTGAGTATTTTCAGTATCTTGCTGTCGGCGTCGGGGGTTTTGTCCTCCTTTATGAATTGCCGGATGTCGTTGCCTAAAATGAGCGGAGCGGCCATCATACACCACAGGGAAAAGTGGGAACGGTTTTCCTCGACCGTCAGCGAGCCGTTGCCGACCTCGAGCATATCGGGATCGTTCCACGCGCCGGGGGCGGCGTGCTTGTAGAGGCGGACGTTGAATTCGTAGATAGACAGAATCGACGCCCAGAACGCCTTGATGTCCATTGTGGTGCGCCAGAGATTGCCCGCTTTTTGACCCCACTGCCACGGGCGGTTAAAGCCCCATTCGCAGATGGAAAAGCAGATCGGTTTGTTTTCCGTACCGTTTTTCGCCGCGTATTCGACCGTCGCCCTTGTAAGTTCCCGCCCCATCTTGCGGTACTGCCGAAAGGCGCTGTCCATTTTCGAGCCGACGGGGTTCTCGAGACTCAGGACGTTTTTGCCCTCTTTAAGAGAGAGCTTAGCCTGTACGCGGCCGTCGGGGGTGACCGCCATGGTCGAGGGGACGTCGATTTCATACTCATCGGCGCCGTTGACAGTGACGGTTAAAAACTTCGCCCACGGACCGTTCTTGCGTATTCCGACGGTTAAAACGTACTCGCCGTCAGCGGGGATTTCAACATGGCTGAACCGCACAGCGCCGTTGCCGCCGCCGAGTCCCGCGACATACGCGCCGCTTTTAAGCTTGTCGGTCTTGACAATGCGCGCCGTGCCGGACAGCTCGCCGAACTCCCCCTCGATGTGGGCGACGGTTTTTCCCTCAGCGTCGGACAGCCCGATATAGTCGATAAGCGGCGCGGCGGCGGGAATGCGCTCATTGTGGCAGAAATCGTATTTGAAATACTCGATGCCCCAAGAAGCGAAGGTGTCCGCGTCTTGCGCCTCGCGGCCGAGGCTTGCGGGCAGGTCCTCGCAGGTGAGGGTGCCGTTGGAGGTGTATATACCGACCTTGAGCCCCAAAGCGTTGATCTTTTCGACGAGCGCCTTGATCCCCGATGGAAAGCGCGCGAGATCGCCCTGCAGGCGACCGTCCGGCGCGCGCAGGGAGGACTGCCAGCAGTCGTCGAGATTGACATACCGATAGCCCGCGTCAGAGAGTCCGGAATTTTTCATCGCCTCCGCGATTTCATAAATCAGATTTTCGTCGATGGTATTGTGGAAGGTGTTCCAGCTTGACCAGCCCATCGGCGGGGTCAAAGCCGTGCCGCTGTCGTACCTGTCGCTGTTCGGGATGTGCAGCCCGAATTCGGAAAAAAGCTTTTTCGCCGTACAAACCGGACAAAACGTTTTAGAGCCCGCATTCTTTTTAAGGGCGGCTCCCGCTCCGGCGAGCGCGGCGGCGGCGAGCGCTGTTTTTATGATATTCATAGGTATATTACTCCAGTTCTTTGTTATTGTAATAAATATACCATAGCTAACGTTTGATTTCAAGATTTTTCAGGGGTCTTGTAAAAATATTACCGATGTGATAACATGAACAGGCGAGGTGAAAGAAATGAACAAAAACCACAGACTGACCGCGCCGAAAAAGCTTCTTAACGCCGCGGGCGAGCTGTGCGAGGCGGGCTGGGCAACACAGCCGCTTCTCGACTACGACCCGAAGGATATTAAAGCGAACCGGCTCAGGATAAAGGAATGGGATTATTACCAGATCGTCAGCGCACAAGGGAATTACGCGCTCTCCTTTTTGGCGGCGGACAACCGCTATATGGGGCTGATTTCAGCGGCGGTGATGGATTTTCATACAAAAGAAAAATTTGAATGCATGGAGACGCCGGTATTCCCGATGGGCTCGCTCAAAATGCCCCACACGAGCGAGAGCGGCGACATCGCCTTCAAATCGAAAACCTGTAATTTTCATCTGGACAGAACGCCGGAAGGACGCCACCTCTACTGCCGCTATGACAACTGCTTTCGCTATCCGGCGCTTGAGGCGGACATCACGCTGCTTCAGCCGCCGATGGACACCATGGTCATCGCTACGCCATGGGCGGAGGATAAAAAGGCGTTTTATTATAATCAAAAGATTCCGTGTATGCCTGCTTCGGGGTATGTCAAGGTCAAGAACAGGACGTATACGTTCGATCCCAAAAAGGATTTCGGTATTCTCGACTGGGGACGGGGCGTCTGGACATATGACAACACATGGTACTGGGGCATCGGCAGCGGTTTGGTCAATGGAAAGCCGTTCGGCTACAACATCGGCTACGGCTTCGGCGACACCTCGGCGGCCACCGAGAATATGTTTTTCTACGACGGAAAGGCGCACAAGCTCGACGTCGTCGATTTTGGTATCCCGGGTCACGTCATGAACCCCTGGCACATGACCTCGAATGACGGACGCTTTACGATGACCTTCGTTCCCGAATACAACGACAGGACCGATGTCGGCATTGGGATAATGTCCCAGCACGCGGATAAGTTGTTCGGCAGAGTCAACGGCACGGCCGTGCTCGACGACGGCACGGCGCTGACCATTAAAAATATGCTCGTATTCCACGAACGCGTGCATAACAAATATTAAATTAGGGAACATTCTCCCCGAACAAGCATATACTGTGACGGGGTGATTGTTCCATGCGCTATACGGTCAGACGTCCGCGTGTGTTCCGCACGAAACGGTGTATACCGCGCCGTAAAAAAATCAAGCTGCGGCTGGCGGCGGCGGGAATAGCGCTGCTCATCGTTTTCTTAACTTTTGAGATTCAGCTGTTAAACGTCGTACGCAATTCCGCGCCGAT
>CAYYFY010000035.1:0-11136 GCA_964471035.1 uncultured Eubacteriales bacterium | reverse complement strand
ATGTCAAAGCCGACGCCCCCTGTAAAGATGCCGTCCTTTGTGCTGCGGGGCTTGCGGCTCATGATGTCCCTCTCAGGTTTTTCAAGACCGAGCGCAAGGGCGGGGAAGGCGTCTGTGACCAGATTGATGAACAGCAGGTGAACGGGTTTTAAGATGGTGAAGCTGAGCAATGTGGCGAAGAATATGGAGAGCACCTCGGCCATATTGGAGCCGAGCAGGAACTGAATGGCCTTGCGGATATTGTCATACACGCGGCGCCCCTCGGAGACCGCCGAAACGATGGAGGCAAAGTTGTCGTCGGCAAGCACCATGTCGGCGACGTTCTTGGTGACGTCGGTGCCGGTGATGCCCATGCCCACGCCGATGTCGGCGCTCTTGATGGACGGGGCGTCGTTGACGCCGTCGCCGGTCATGGCGGTGATGAAGCCCTTGTCGCGCCAGGCGTTGACGATGCGCGTCTTATGCTCGGGCTGAACTCTGGCGTAGACGAAGGTGTGCGTGAGCTTTTCGGCGAACGCCTCGTCAGACAGCGCGGCAAGCTCGGCGCCGGTCATCGCCTGTTCGGAGGAATCGATGATGCCGAGCTCCGAAGCGATGGCGATGGCGGTATCGCGGTGGTCTCCGGTGATCATAATCGGCGTGATGCCCGCCGAGCGGCACTCCTCGATGGCGGCTTTGACCTCGGGGCGCACGGGGTCGATCATGCCGGTAAGCCCTAAGAAGGTCATGTCCTGTTCAAGCGCCTCGGACTCATAGGAATCCGGAGCGGCGTCATAATTTTTGCAGGCGCAGGCGAGCACGCGCAGCGCCCTGTCAGCCATCTTTTTATTTTCGCCGAGAATCGTGCTCCTGACCGCGTCGGTCATCGGTATGATTTTCCCGTTGATAAGCGCCTCTGTGCAGTTTTTCAAAACCTCGTCGGGCGCGCCCTTAGTATATTGTATAATACCGTCATTGTATTTGTGGACGGTGGACATCATTTTGCGCATGGAATCGAACGGCGCTTCGCCGACGCGCGGCGCTTTAACCTTAAGCTCGTTTTTATTGAGCGACAGCGTATAGGCATAAGTGACGAGCGCCGCCTCGGTGGGTTCGCCGGTTACCGTGCCGTCGGGAGCCAGCTCCGCGTCGGTGCACAGCGCCATGCCCTCGGCAAGCAGCTTCTCGTCGGAGGTGAATTTATCGGTGACGGTCATCTTGTTCTGCGTCAGCGTACCGGTCTTGTCCGAGCAGATGATCTGCGCGCAGCCGAGCGTCTCGACGGCGGTGAGCCGACGGATGATTGCGTTCTTCTTGGACATGTTCGTCACGCCGATGGACAGGACGATCGTAACGACCGCGACGAGCCCCTCGGGGATGGCGGCGACGGCTAAGCTGACCGCGACCATGAATATTTCAAGAATCAAGCTGAAGTTCTGGGCGGAGGAGTTAACCTGGATTTCGCTCCAGTCCATAAAGATATTGAAGGCGAAAATGAATACGCAGATGCCTAAAACGAGTATGGTCAGGATTTTCGAGAGCTGCCCGAGTTTGATCTGGAGCGGGGTCTCGCCCTGCTCGGCGTGGGCGATGGCGTCGGCGATCTTCCCCATTTCGGTGTCCATGCCCGTTGACGTGACGACGGCTTTGCCGCGTCCGTAGACGACGGTGCTGCCCATATACGCCATATTCTTGCGGTCGCCGAGCGTGATTTCCGCTTCGCCGCCCATGAGCATACCGATCATTTTGGTGACCGGCATACTCTCGCCGGTCAAAGCGGCTTCCTCGATTTTAAGGCTGGCGCTCTCAAAGATGCGGCAGTCAGCCGGAACGGCGTCGCCCGCCTCAAGCAGCACGACGTCCCCGACGACTAAATCCTCGCTTCTGACCGAGGCGATCTGCCCGTCGCGCAGCACCTTGGAGGTTGCCGCGGACATCTCCTGCAGCGCTTCGATGGCTTTTTCAGCCTTGCTCTCCTGAAAGACGCCCAGCACCGAGTTGATGATGACGACGATGGCGATGATCAGCGTGTCGGTGGGGAAGTACCCCGTTCCGGCGTGTTTGGCGTCATAGTATTCGGTGACGGCGGAAATGACGGCGGCAACGATCAGAATGATGATCATCGGGTCGGAAAGCTGCTCAAGAAACCGCTTTATCAGCGATTTCTTCTTACCCTCGGCAAGCTTGTTCTTTCCGTTCTGTAAAAGCCGCTGTTCGGCCTCTTTTACGCTCAGACCGCTTTCGCCGCTTTTTACGTGCGCGAAGACCTCGGCGATTTCTTTTAGATGGTGATCCATGGAAAATTTGCCTCCTTAACAGTCTTATGGCGATTGCGGGCGGAAAAAATAAAACCCTCGACCGCAAGCCGAAGGTCTTGCTTCCCAGTGGGCCGATTAACCAGAAGGCGCTGACGCCGACGGGTGTTGATTAACCGGATTACAAGCTACTCCCCTTCATGCAAAGCAATATATCACAATAAAACCGGATTGTCAAGAAATTGAAATTCGCGGAGGAAAGCTCTTTACTATTGGTATATAGTTTGGTATAATCTAACTGTATTTTTCATTTTCGTGAAAGGGATTTTGTAATGAAACGCTATATTTTGGCTCTCGACCAGGGGACGACCAGCTCACGGACGATCGTTTTCGACAAAAACGGCGCCATCGTGTCCAAAGCGCAGTATGAGTTTACGCAGTTTTACCCGAAAGCGGGCTGGGTGGAGCACGATCCGCTCGAAATTCTGGACACGCAGCTGCGGTCGGTCGCCGAGGCTGTCGCTTTGGGGGGGATCGACCCGTCTGAGATTGCCGCTATCGGCGTCACCAATCAGCGGGAGACGACGGTCGTCTGGGATAAGCATAGCGGGAAACCTGTATTCAACGCGATTGTCTGGCAGTGCCGACGCACCGCGCCCCTCTGTGAGAAGCTCAAGGAGGAGGGGCTTGACTCCTATATCACCGAGCATACGGGGCTGCTTGCCGACGCGTACTTTTCGGGTACTAAAATAAAATGGATACTCGACAATGTACCCGGCGCGCGCGCCGCGGCAGAGAACGGAGATTTGCTGTTCGGCACTATTGAGACATGGCTGATATGGAATCTGACCGGCGGCAAGGCGCACGTCACCGACTATTCCAACGCCGCGCGCACCATGCTGTTTGACATCGAAACCTTGTGCTGGGACGAGTTTTTGTGCGATAATCTCGGCATCCCGCCGTCCATGCTGCCGAAGGCTGTCGAGTGCAGCGGCGTCTATGGCACGCTTTGCGACGGGCTTTCGGGACTCGCGCAATTTGCGGGCATACCCATCGGCGGTGCCATAGGCGACCAGCAGGCGGCGCTGTTCGGGCAAGCCTGCTTTACGGCAGGACAGGCGAAAAACACCTACGGCACCGGCTGTTTTCTGTTGATGAACACCGGCGAGCAGCGCGTGCGCTCGGGGCACGGGCTCATCAGCGGCATCGCGTGGGGATTAAATGGTAAGGTCGAGTACGATTTAGAGGGCAGTGCCTTCAACGCCGGTTCGGTCATCAAATGGCTGCGCGACGAGCTGGGGCTTATCGCCGAACCGAGCGAGTGCGACCGCCTCGCCGAAAGCGTCCCCGACTCAAACGGCATCTATCTTGTTCCGGCGTTCACGGGACTGGGCGCGCCGTATTGGGATATGTACGCGCGCGGCTGTATCGTGGGGCTGACCCGCGGGGTCAACAGGGCGCACATCGCGCGCGCCGTGCTGGAGTGCATTACCTATCAGGTGACGGATTTGCTGATGGCTATGCGGGCGGACAGCGGCATTGCGCTGTCGGAGCTGCGCGTGGACGGCGGGGCGTCGGTCAGCGATATTCTGATGCAGATACAGGCGGATATGGTTCATACCCGTGTCAACCGCCCGAAGACGGTCGAGACGACGGCGCTGGGCGCCGCCTATATGGCGGGGCTTGCCGTCGGCTTCTGGGAGAGCACGGACGCGCTCGCAAAAGTCCGTCAGGAGGACAGGGTATTCGATCCGCAACTCGGCGAGGAGGAGCGCGACAGACGGTACTCCGGCTGGAAAAAAGCCGTGGAGAGGGCTAAAGGATGGGAGGAGCCGTCTATATAATGGATATAATCATTATTATATTGGAAACGGCGCTGATCGTACTGTCGCTGACCGCCGTCATACAGCTTGCGCGGCTCGGCGGACAGAAGGGTCAGAAGGAGAGCGCCGAGGAGCTGCGGCGGCTGCGCGGGGAGCTCGGCGCGTCGCTTGAGGGTATGAACGAAAAGCTGAATCAGATGACGAAGGAGAATTTTCAGCTGCGCCATGACCTCTCCGAAAGCGTCAACGAAAAGCTAGGTTCTCTCAGGACGCAGAACGCCGAACTGAGCGAGCGGCTGACCGCGGTTCTGCGCGAATCGCTCGACAAACTCAGGGAGGGCAACGAAAAGAAGCTTGACGAAATGCGCGCGACCGTTGACGAAAAGCTATCTTCAACGCTGACGACGCGGCTTGATTCTTCGTTTAAGACCGTCTCGGAGCAGCTCGAAAACGTCTATAAGTCTCTCGGCGAGATGAAGGAGCTCTCCACCGGCGTGTCGTCGCTCAATAAAATGCTCACGAACGTCAAGGTCAGAGGCAACTGGGCGGAATATCAGCTTGAGGATATTCTCGATCAGACGATTCCGGGTATGTACATTAAAAACTACTCGCCCGACAACAACGCCGAGCGTGTGGAATTTGCCGTGCGGATTCCGTCGGGTGCCGAGGGCGGGGAAAGTATTTATCTGCCGATTGACTCGAAGTTCCCCTTAGAGGACTATACCCGCCTGTGCGACGCGGCCGACAGCGGGGACACGGGGGCGGTCGCCGCCGCGCGCAAGGCACTTGAGGCGCGTGTGATCAGTGAAGCCAAAGATATTTCCTCAAAGTATATCCGCGTCCCGCAAACAACGCCGTTTGCCATCCTGTATCTGGCGACCGAGGGATTGTATGCCGAGATAGCTTCCTCAAGAAACGGGGTCATGGAAGAGCTTCACCGTAAATATAATGTTATGACGGCCGGTCCGACGACAGTCACGGCGCTCCTGAATTCCCTCTCGGTCGGTTTCAAGACCGTAGCCATCAACGAAAAAGCCAACGAGATCAGGAAAATTTTAGGAGCCGTCAAGACGCAGTACGACGCCTTCAACGAGCTTCTCGACAGGGTCGGCAAGCAGATCGGCACCGCCGGAAAATCGATAGAAACCGCGCAGACGCGTACCCGCAGCATACGGCGTACGCTCAAAGGGGTTGAGGCTCTTGAGCAGGGGGAGGCGGACAGTTTGCTGGGGATAACTCAAACAGACATTCCGGTTGAGGATATTTAAAAAAGTAATCAAAAATAAATGTTGACACAATGCACTTTTTCCACTATAATTGAAAAATAAAACTAGCAAATTTCCGCCCTTTTGCGTATTTGCCCCAGACCATCAGAAAATCAGGAGGAGATTTTATGTTAAAATCGGCAAAAGGCGTCGGCAGCAGAATGCTGTCGCTCGCACTGACACTGGTGCTCGTCGTCACAGCGGTTCCGCTTTTCGGACTCACGGCTGCGGCAGAAGACGAGTCAGGGATTGTGTACGGAGAAATTTCCGTTATGCACATCGACACGTCGTCGGTCCCCGAAAAAACGACCATCGACACGATGTATGGTGTTATCAGCTACACCGGCGACGAGCGCACCGTCATCATCCCCTCGGCAAATGAAGGCCGCGCGGTCGAGTATATCAAGGACTACGCGTTTGCCGGAACGGGAGTGACTTCCGTAAAACTGCCGGATACGCTCAGGGGCATCGGCAAGGGCGCTTTTATGGATTGTCAATACCTGAACACAGTCGTTATCGGCACAAACGCCAGCATCAGCGATTTCGGCGAATTTGCGGATTATACGGCGGTAGTGGCTGAAAACAGCAGTATCATCGGCGACAGCGTGTTTGCCAACTGCGTTTCTCTGAGGCATTTCGCCGTCTATACGGACGCCGATCCGGCAACGCTGTCCATCACTAATCTCGCGACCGCCAAGACCTTTGCCGGTTGCGCTCCCCTCATGTTTTACGGCTGGGGTATGAACAACGTGGTGAAGGCATATTCCGACAGCAGCGCCGGTACATATGTCGATCTCTCTGTGGTCGCACAAAACGTCAAGGGTATTTCCATCGCCCCGAAATCGACGTTTATGGCGCTCAAAGAGACCGAACAACTGACCGTATCGATTCTTCCTTCACTACCCGTGGGCATCGCTCAAACCATCTATTCATATCTTACCTCCGATCCGAACATTATCAGTGTTGACGATTATGGGTTTATGACGGCTATCGGTTACGGCACCGCTACGGTGACGGTCGTTTCTATCAACGGCTTTTCTGACAGCTGCACCGTAACGGTCGCTGAGCGGGTTGAAGGCGATTATATCTATCGTTTCCTCAATGACGGGAGGAACGTCGAGATCGTCAAATTTGATTCCGGTGTCGCAGGTGATATTTCAGTCCCCGCGACGATTGCGGGAAAGCCGGTCACCGCTATCGGGGATTACGCTTTCAAGGGTTGCACCGGCATCAAGTCGCTGACGCTTCCGGACACCGTTAATACAATCGGCATCGGCGCTTTCTATGACTGCACGGGTCTGGCTGTGTTCACTGCTCCCGCCTCGCTCGTCTCCGTTGCCGGCTCCGCGTTTTACGGTTGCACTTCACTGTCGTTCATTGATTTCGGCAACTGTGCGAACCTTATCAGCATCGGCGACGCCGCGTTCAGGAATTGCTCTTCTCTGGCTGCCGTGTTTGTACCCAAGTCTTTGGCAACGATCGGCGGTGACGCGTTTATCGGTGATACCGTACTTAAAATATTTGCGATTACCGACAGCGGCAGTAAATTGGTGATTGATCCTACTTGGTTTGACGCGTCGGCTCCTTCGATAATATACAACCCCGAAAAAGATATAATCGATGACGTGACGGCTTTTGAATGGGTTTCTCTTGAACCGACTATGATCATTGGACAGTCGGCGGTGCTTGCCGTTAACGCCACAATAGGCGGAGTCGTGATTGACAATTATGCGCAAGCGGCTTTCGCGACGGACAACAAGAATGTTCTTAACGTCAGCGGCGAGAAAATAACCGCTGTCGGCGCCGGTATCGCCAGTCTTTATGCCATCGCTCCGAACGGCTTTATATCATCGGTGAAAATTACGGTGACAAAGGGCGCGAGCGGCGACTATGAATATTGTCTTATCGAAAATATGACGAAGGCGGAGATCGTAGGATATACCAACGACACCGCCACGTCCACCGTTGTTCCCGCGACGGTTAGCTTTAAGGGATCAGACATTCCGGTAACGTCCATCGGCTTTGCCGCCTTCGCGGACGCGACGGCACTTAAAACTATCACCATCGGGGCGGGCATCACTTCAGTCAACGGTTCTTCCTTTGACTGCGCCTACGCGCTCGAGGAGATACTTGTCGCTGCTGGCAACGCCAGCTATACCGCGGTTGACGGCGTATTGTTCAACGCGGCTAAGACAGCCCTTATAAAATACCCCGCATCCAAAGCGGGCGAGGTTTATCAGATTCCCGCGGGTATCGTCAACCTCGGCAATTACGCGTTTAAGGACAACAAATATCTCACCTACATCAAATTCCCCGCCAAGCTGACCACCATAGGTTCGCACTGTTTCGAGAGTATGGAGTCGCTTATGTCTGCGGTGCTGCCGTCCAATGTGACGGAAATCGGAGAGTTCGCGTTCGCCTATACGCCTATCGATTATGTTTTGATTCCCCAAAAGACGGCAGTTATCGGCGCGTCCGCTTTCCTCGGCACACCCGTAATCATTTACGGTTATAAGGGATATTATGCCGAAATTTACGCGGCTGAAAACGGGGAAACTTTCAAGGCAGCCTCCCTTCTTGTCGAGGTCGGTGAGATCAGACTCTCGGCAAACGTGGTAGCCCTTGATATCGGTGATACCTACACTCTTACCGCCAGCATATATCCGGCGTCTGCGTCTTTCCCGAAATACACCTTCGAGTCGGCTGATCCCGCTATCGCCACGATTGACGCCGACGGAGAAATCAAGGCAATGGCTGTCGGCACGACGCAAATTATCGCCAAATCCTCGTGCGGCGTGAAAACGTTCTGTACCGTAGTCGTTACCGACGATACATCCGCGACTCCCGTAGACATCTCCTCGATAGATATCAGGGTCACACCGGATAAAACCGTCTATGAAAACGGTGAACCGCTCGATCTGGCTGGTATTCGGGTTTACGCGATCTATAATGACGGCTCGGAGTCTTTGATCGTAGACAGCGGCAATTTGGAGCCGGGCGTCCGCATCAGAGGATACAGTGCGTTTGCCGCCGGTTCTCAGTCTATTGAGGTTATTTATGGCGACAGAATCGGAGTCTTCAGCGTGACTGTGCTTGAGAAAAAGCTTGTTTCTATCGCGGTGAGCAATCCGCCCGACAAGACCACTTATGTTATCGGCACGCCGCTGGTAACCGAAGGGATCGTTGTCACGGCGACATATAACAACGGAACGACCGCGGACGTTACCTCTCTCTGCACGTTCTCCGTGATTCCCGCAAAGCTCGGCAACGCGTCCATCAAGGTGATGTACGATACATGCAAGACCAGCTTTACGGTCAATGTCGTTGAAAAATCCGTCGTCGGTATTGCGATCAACGCCCCGACCAAAACGGTGTATTATCAGGGGGATACCCTTGATACAACCGGTTTCTCCGCGGTAGCCACCTATAATAACGGAACAACCGCAACGTTCTACGCCGAGGACTTTGAGTTTACCGGCTATAATATGAACACGCCGGGCAAGCAGGATGTTTCCGCGGTATTTACGGACATTGACGGCACGAAAATTACCGGCAGCTTCCCCATTACGGTTACGGCTCTCGTTGTAACCGGCATCCGGATTCCGGTTAGCCCCGACAAGCTGATTTATGAAAATGGAGAGGCGCTGGATTTGACGGGAGCCGAAATTTACGCGACATATAATAACGGTACAGAAGTGAAAATTTTCGGTACCGGCGTCGCCCCCGGCACGTATCTGTATAAAACCCGTAACTTTAATTCTATGAAAGTGGGAGCCCAGGCTGTTGAAATCGTTTTCGGTGAAAAAATCGGAATCATTAATGTGACGGTACTGGAGAAAAAGCTTGTTTCTATCGCGGTGACCACTCCGCCCGAAAAGACCACCTATGTTATCGGCACTCCGCTGGTGACCGAAGGGATTGTCGTCACTGCGACATATAACAACGGGACGACCGAAGACGTTACGTCTCTCTGCACGTTCTCTGCGATTCCCGCGAAGCTTGGCAACGCGTCTATTACAGTGAAGTATGATACCTGCAAAACCAGCTTTGCGGTCTCTGTCATTGAAAAATCCGTTATCAATATTTCGATTAAAGCTCCGACCAAAACGGAATACTATCAAGGGGATGCTTTTGACACAAGCGGTTTCTCCGCCGAAATCACTTATGATAACGGAACGACCGGAACGCTCTATGCCACAGACTTTGAGTTTAACGGCTATGACATGGATGCACCGGGCAAGCAACAGGTTTTCGCGGTGTATACAACCGCAGACGGCAAGAAATTTACCAGCAGCTTTTCAATCGCGATTACGGCTGTTCGAGTAACCGGCATTCGCGTTTCGGTTAACCCCGATAAGATGACGTATGAAAATGGCGACGCGTTTGATTTGACGGGAGCCGAGATTTTCGCGACATACAATAACGGCGCCGAAGTGAAAATTTACGGTACCGGCGTCGCTCCCGACAGCTACACGATTAAAATCCGTAACTACGATCCTCTTAAGGCAGGCGCCCAGACGATTGAACTGGTTTACGACAGCTTTGTCACGACTTTAACCGTAACGGTTCTTGAAAGAAAACTGATCGGCATAGAAATTACCAGCCTTCCGTTGAATGCGACGTGTGTCGAGGGCGGAACCGTGGATACCCTCGGTCTTGTCGTAACCGCTATTTATAACAACGGGCAGCGCGAGGCGGTAACCGATTATACGACTTCTCCCGCTCCCACAGCGATTGGCGCCAGTACAATAACCGTCTTTTATAAAGGCTTTGCCGACGAGTTTACCGTGACGATTATCAAAAAGTCCTTAGTATCCATCGAAATTACACAGCCTCTCAAGTCCGCCTATATCGAGGGCGATACACTGGATACCACAGGTTTTGCGGCAACCGGAACATATAACAACGGAACGACCGCTGAGCTGCCCGCCGAAGACTTTGTGTTCACTGGCTATAAGTCGGGCAAGGTCGGTAACCAGACCGTTACCGCCACCTATACGGATGAAAACGGCAAAACCTTCTCGAAGAAATTTATTGTGACGGTGACAGCCAGAACACTTCAGGGCATCGAGATCATGGAACAGCCCGATAAGCAGGTTTATATCGAAGGCGAAAAGCTTGATTTAACCGGCATGGTCGTGGTTGCGTATTATAACAATAACACCTATGAGGTTTTATCACCGAAGTATTTATTTGAATTTGATAAAACCCTGGCGCTTGGCGAGACATATTTCACGCTTGAGTACGAAGGCTTCAAGGATACGTTTAAGGTATTGGCTGTACTCGGCAATTACCAAGACCAATTCTCCTATCGTTTCGTCAACAATGCGACTGGCATCGAGGTTGTCAAAGCCTTCTCAAGCTTAGAAGGCGACTACACCCTTCCCTCAAAGATAGGCAAATTCCCGCTTGTTTCGCTTGCCGTCAATTCCTTCCTGAACAATGATTTCCTTACGAGAGTGGTCATTCCGGATTCCGTTACGACGCTGGGTATTAACGTATTCTCCGGCTGTGATTGGCTCAATACGGTAATTATCGGCAACGGCGTGATCGCCATCCCCGACAAAGCATTCTTCGGGTGCGACGCATTGAACATGGTGGTGCTTCCGGATTCCATCAGACAGATCGGCGAATTCGCATTTTCTCAGTGCGCCTCTCTGCTCTGTGTGGTAATCCCCGAAAAAACAATAGTAATTGCCAAAAACGCTTTTGAATATGGCAATAAAAAACTGACCATTGTCGGCGCCGACGAAAGCTACGCGCAGACTTACGCCGCGGCTAACAAGATCAAATTCAACATCAAGGAGACGCTTA
>CAYYFY010000034.1:0-11162 GCA_964471035.1 uncultured Eubacteriales bacterium | reverse complement strand
TCTTCACCTACGATACGAAAGGACAAAACTTCGGGTTGAAAGACTCATCTTTCAATCTTATGACCATCCTTTTTCTGCGAGGCGGAAGTTTTGTCCGGTCGGCGAAGCCGATTCGCATCTTCACCTACGATACGAAAGGACAAAACTTCGGGTTGAAAGACTCATCTTTCAACCTCCACTCCTTTCTGCAGCGGCTTCCTCAAGCTCCTTTTGGGACAGCTGAGAGAGCGCTATTTGAGCGTATACGGGGCAGCTTTGCATCAGCTGCCGGTGAGTGCCGATTCCGGCGATTTTCCCGTCGTCAAGGACGACGATCTGCTCGGCGTACAAAATGGTGCTGATACGCTGGGCGACGATGATGACCGTGCTGTCCTTCACCTTCGGAGCAAGCGCCTTGCGCAGGGCTATGTCGGTCTTAAAGTCGAGCGCGGAGAAACTGTCGTCAAAGACATAGATTTTCGGATTTTTGGCGATGGCGCGGGCAATCGACAGACGCTGCTTCTGCCCGCCGGAGACGTTGCCGCCGCCCTGGGCTATCGGCGACGCGTACTTCTCTTCTTTTTCCTCGATGAAGTCGTCTGCCTGCGCGATGACCGCCGCCTCGCGGATTTCATCCTCATTCGCGCCGGACGCGCCGAAGCGCAGGTTCGATTCTATGGTGCCCGAAAAGAGCACGCCCTTCTGCGGTACATAACCGATCATTTCCCGCAGCGCGTTCTGTTTGAGCATCTTTACGTCCTTGCCGTCTATGAGAAGCGTACCCGCCGTCACATCGTAAAAACGCGGTATCAGGCTAATAAGCGTCGTTTTTCCGCACCCCGTGCTGCCGATGAGCGCAGTCGTCTGACCGGGTAGGGCTGTAAAGGAGATGTCGGTCAGGGTTTCGGCGTCGGCCTCGGGATAAGTAAAGGAGACGTGATCGAATGTGACGACGCCTTTTTTGTCGGTGATCTCCTCGGTCACGGCGGCATCCTTTACGGACGGCTCGGTGGCGATGATCTCCTGAATGCGCCCGGCGGCGACGGCAGCGCGCGGCAGCATGATGGAAATGAAGGTCAGCATCAGAAAGCCCATGACAATCATCAGCGCGTAGGTAATGAACGCCGTCATCGCACCGACCTCAAGGGTACCCGCGTCGATCCGGCGCGCCGAGACCCAGACTATGGTGACGGCGAGGATGTACATGGCAACCATCAGAATCGGGAACATCGCGCTCATCATGCGCCCTGTGAACAGCATCGTTTTAGTCAGCTCTTTATTGGAGCCGTCAAACCGCTCCTCCTCCTCGTCCTCGCGCCCGAACGCGCGGATGACCGGAAGACCGGTCAGTATCTCGCGGGAAATCAGGTTGACCTTATCGATCAGCGTCTGCATTTTTTTGAACTTCGGCATGGTGATCGACGCAAGCGTCCCCACGACCGACAGGATCACGCCGACAGCCGTCGCTATTAGCCACCACATATCCGCGCCCGTTCTCGCCACCATGATGATGCCGCCAACGGACATAATCGGCGCGTACAGCGCGAAACGCAGTATCATCGAGGTGACGAACTGCACCTGCTGGATGTCGTTGGTGCTGCGCGTGATCAGCGAAGCGGTGGAAAATTTATCGATGTCGTAGCTCGAAAAGCTGACGACGCGCCCGAACACCTTTTCGCGCAGATCGCGCCCGACGCCCGCGCCGGTCCGCGAGGCGATATAGCCGATACAGATGGCTGTCAGCATCATGACCAGCGTCATAAGCAGCATCCGGACGCCCGTTTTCCAAAGATAAGCCGTCTGTATACTATTTAAATCTGTCCCTAAGCGCGTATACTCCGCCTTGACAAAGGCGACTGCCGAGGAATGGAGAATCGATTCGCCCAAAGCCGAAACCTTTGTGTCCATCTGAGCGCGCACCGACCGCATCATGTTCTGCATCATCGGTTTTAATGAGTCGGGCATGGTATTGACCATTTTCTCGAAGCTCGAGGTATCGACGCCCAGCGCCCCTAAAAGCGCCGCCGTATCTATTTTGCTCTGTACGATAAGCCCCGTCATATCCGGCATCGCGCCGCCGGAGAGCGAGAGCAGCTTTTTGACGGAATCGACCGTCAACGCTTTCAGAACAATATCCGCCGTCTCTTTATTGATGCCGAACTGATCCTTCACCTTGTCCCAGTCTACTGCCTTCGTCACAGCCTGAAGCAGCGTCTGAAGCCCCTCGTCGGTAATGCCCGACCGGTCAAGAAGCGTTGCCATATCGAGGTCGAGCGCGGTCATGAGCGCCTTAGTATCTATATCCGAAACATCGAGGAAATCTTCAAAATCAAGCTTACCCGCGCCTTTTTCCATTACGGCCATCATTTTTTTAAGCCCCGATGCCCCCAAAGCGTCAAAGAATTCTATGACCGTTTCCTTAGAAAAGCCGGTCATTTCCGAAACCGTATCCCATTTAATCGCGGGTAAAAGAATATCCATGAGCGCGTCGATCTGCTTATCGGTCATACTGTTCAGATTAAAATCCGTATAGTCTGTGCCGACCGCGCCGAACAGCGCCTGATAATCGATTTTGGAATAGTCGATACACGCCGACATATCGAACGCGGCGGGCTCACTGCCGCTATCCGCAGCCATGAAATGTCCCAGCGTCTCCTTGTCCACATTTTCAAGGAAAACTTCAGCCGACTTTTCGGGGAGCCCCGTCTTTTCGCTGAGCTTTTTGGAGTCTATCGCCGGAATGACGACATCGACGACAAGCTGAAGCTCTGCATCATTCAGGTCGCCGCCCGAAAAAACAGCCGACGCGCCCGTTCCCAGAGAGCTCAACAGCGTCATAGGATCGATCCTTGTTATATCCACGCACGCGACAAGGTCGGTCGTGCTCAGCTCGAAATTCATGTCGGCGCTCATCAGTTGTAAAAGCGTCGCGGTGTCAAGCTTGTCGAGCATGGCGCTTACGAGCTTTTCGGACATCCCCGTCTGCTTACTGAGCGCGGCGCGGTCGATGGCGGGCAAAACCGCCTTAATGACCGCCGTCTTCTGCTCATCGGTCATGCCGTCCATCATTTTTTGTATATCCATACTGCCGACGTCGGTGCCCATCACCGCCATCAGCTTAGCGAAATCCACCTTGGAGAAATCGACTAAGGACATGATATCCAGACTGTCCGCCCTAATGGAAGTCAGCTTAGTGAGCGTATCGATATTCAAACTGTTCAGAATGACTCCCAGCGCCTTTTCGTTGATTCCCAGTGCTTTGTTGACGGCTTTCATGTCGATGGCGGGCGTAATCGCTTTGATTAACGCCTGAATATTACTGTCGGTCAGCCCGAACTTCGTAATCAGTCCGGCGATGTCCGCATTTTCCATGTCGATGCCCAGCGCCCCCGTCATTGCCGACGGATCGATTTTTGACGTGTCGATCAGCTCTTCAAGATTCGGGGTATTTCCCGCGCCCATCGAGGAGGAAAGCTTTGTCAGCGTATCGGCGCTAAGGTTTTTAAGTACCGCGGCGACCGTATCTCGCGACAAGCCGTAAGTGTTCTGCACCGCGTCCCAATCAATAGCCGGAAGAATGGCGTCTGTAAGCGCGTGAAACTGGCTGTCGGTAAGCTTTAGCTGTGACAGGTCTAAGTCCGACATATCCATCGCGGATGAACCGGACGCGCCGGACGCGCCAACTTTCGAAAAGTCGGCCTGCGAGATCATATAATAAATCGCGACAGGCGTCGTGAACTTCTTGTCGAGCGCCTCAATCCCCGCTCCGGCTTTTAAGCTGTAAAAGTCTCCGTCGGGCTCATAGGCGTTCTGCCAGTCCGAAAGCTCCTGTTCGGTCATGAGCATCTGCATGGCGTCGTAGCTCGACGCGGTCAGCCTTGCCGGCACCGCGTAGATAATGCCGTTGTTCTGAATGCCCGTATCGATCATGTCGGATGTATAGTTCGGCAGCGACAGATCGCAGATTGCCTGTATGATCAACAGGACAAATACCAGCGCCACCTGTTTTTTATACTTTTTTAGATTCTTTATAATACTCAGCATTGGCTGATTAGCCCCCAAATAGATTTTAGATATCAGATGTCAGATTTAAAGGAACTGCGTTGGCTGAACTTATTCGCGCATCATCTCAACCACCAAACCGCTCATTTTTTTGCTTATACGCAAAATGTGCGCCGTGTCCTCCTCGCCGATGGCTTCGAGCATCTTCTCAAGCTCCACGACCACTTCCTCGTACCGCGCCCTGGCAAAGAGCCGCCCCTCGTCGGTGATGAGAACGATGATCTTACGCCTGTCCGCCGCGTCATGCGCGCGCCGGATGAAGCACTTTTTTTCAAGGCTGTTGAGCGTATTGGCGATCCGCGCCGTCGAAAGTCCCGACGCCGAGCTTAGCGCCGTCGGATTGACCGGCGACCTCTCGAGGCACAAAAAGGCTAACACCGCCATCTCGCCGCGCGTGATGTCGCCCACCCCCGGCTTCGCGTTTCTGAAAATCGGCGCTAAGTACCGCAGCAGCTCATCAGCCGCTTCCCTTGTTTCCATAGGCTCACCTCAAATACCTAACAGTGATAGGTACTAGTATAATGTATGATTTTATAATGTCAATAGGGATAACAAAAAAAACGAGGGGCTTCCCCCTCGCGTTTTTTACCATTTTTAACGTAATTCCTTTAAATCGTCGAGCGTCAGCACGCGCTCGTCCGCGTAAATCCGCTTAAGCTCCTCTGCGGACGTGTACTCCTCATTATATTTGTCGGTCATGCCGTACTCGGTGCCCGCCTCCTTTTGAACGGTCATCTCCCGCATCCACGTGCAGAAAAACAGCCACTTCGCGTTTTTATCGAACATACTGTCAATAGCGGGGACCGGCGCGTTTTCGGACATGGCAATCATTTTTTTATCGCTCGTTTTAAGTTGATATTTGAACCGGTTCGCCCGCGCCTTGTCCAGCGCGTAAAGCGGCTTTTTATTGTCGATTGCATACGGGTCGTCGCCAATGATATCCGCCCTGTCGTCCCCGACATACCAGTCGTCCTTTTGCCCGTTGTAGACCCAGATCAGGTTGTTCAGACCTTTTTCTTCGGTCATAATCTTATACATTATATTATACAGCTCTTTATAGGCGTCGGGTCCCTGCGACCCCCACCAGAACCAGCCGCCCGACGCCTCGTGCAGCGGACGCCATAAAACGGGAACGCCGGCGTCGCGCAGAACGGCCAGCTTTTCGGATACCTTGTCAATATCAGACAACAGCATTTTATATAGCGCCGAATCCTTATCAGCTAAAATATCTGCTAAATTAAAATTCGTATCCTTCTGATACATAGTCACCTGACCCGATGTGCGGTTCGGGTCCGCGTTTACATCCGTCGGCACGAGCCAGTGCCAGCAGAAGGTCACGATACCGCCCTTTTTATGCCACTCGGTCGCAAGCGCAACCATGTTATCCGGCAAGTTATTCGGCAAGGAGGTACCCGATTCTATGCCGGTGAAGTCAAAGCCCGCGACAGCGGGCAGCAACCCGCCGTTTGCCGCGGTCAGCGCTGTCATTTCGTTTGTTTTAAGGATCGTCATCTCCCCGTTTTCATCCAGAAACTTTTTATCGGTATAGTCCTGATAGGTATCGATATACTGCCCCGAAAACACCTTTTTGCCGTAATTCTCCTTGAAAAGCCGCATCAGCGCCTTGACCTCCGGCGACGCGTCCGGATTTATCGGCGCGGCGCTCGCGTTTTCATAGTGCGCATCGGAAACGCGGCGCAGAAAATCCAGCCCCATATGACTGGTGCAAAGCAGGTTGTACAGCGGACCGGAAACGGCGACAACCGCCGCCAGCGCGACCGCTCCCGCGATTTTAAGCTTTTTCACAAGCATCCCCACTTCCTTCAAAATGAAATACCTCAAATGTATAAAACGAATTACCTCAAATATATAAAATGGATTGCCTCATTTTTATAAAATGAATTACCTCAAATGTATAAAATTATATTGATTTTTCAAAAAAAGGGGGTATACTAAAGGTGAGCGGCGAAGGAGGGTTAACTTTGATACAAAATTATCTGCACCGCATTGCGGACATTACACTGGATGAGCAACTAAACGCGTTCGGCGCCGTACTGATTGCCGGACCCAAATGGTGCGGCAAAACAACGACCGCCGAACAAAAGGCAAAAAGCGTATTGAAACTGCAGGACCCCGATAATACCGCGGGGTATCTCACCACTGCCGAGCTCAAGCCCTCGCTGCTGCTCAAGGGGGAAAATCCACGATTGATTGACGAATGGCAGATGGCTCCCATCCTTTGGGACGCCGTGAGAAACGCCGTCGATGAAAGAAATGAGGAAGGTCTGTTCATTCTGACCGGTTCAACAACCGTTGACGATTCGTCAATCATGCATTCCGGTACGGGGCGTATTTCCCGCATGGTGATGTATCCGATGAGTCTGTTTGAATCACGCGAGTCAAACGGGCAGATTTCGCTGATGAATCTGTTTGAGCATTCAGATACGGATATTGACGGCATAACCTCGGAATTGTCCGTTGAAGCGCTTGTGTATGCCGCGTGCAGAGGCGGGTGGCCGGCGAGTCTGAATAAAAAATCGGATAAAGCTTCCCTGCTGGTGTCGCAGTCATACGTTGACAACATTTGCGCCAGCGACGCGTCCGCGGTAGACGGCGTAAAAAGAAGTCCCGAGCGCGTGAGAGGCGTACTGCGGTCGTACGCAAGAAATATTTCCACGCTCGCGTCGAATAAAACCATATTACAGGATGTCGCCGCCAATTACAGCGATATAACCGCCCCTACGCTGGCTTCCTATACAGACGCGCTTGAACGGCTTTTTGTCATTGAGGATGTTCCGGCGTGGTGCCCTTCCATCCGATCGGCTACCGTTATACGTTCGGGGAAAAAAAGAGAATTGATTGACCCGTCGATAGCAACCGCGTCTCTCGGGCTTTCCCCCGATGCGCTGATGCAGGATTTTCATACATTCGGTTTTATATTTGAGTGCCTGTGTATCAGAGATTTAAAAGCCTATTGTGCTGCGATGGGCGGTTATGTTTCCTATTATCGCGACAGGTATGATTTAGAGGCGGATTGCGTTCTGCGTCTGAAAGACGGCAGATACGCGCTGATTGAATTCAAGCTCGGAAGCTCCGGAATAGAAGAAGGAGCCAGACATTTGATTGAGCTGCGCGATTTGATCCGCAAACACAACCGCGAAAATACCGCTCAGATAAGTGAACCGTCGTTGCTGATCGTGATAACCGGAGGCGAAATGGCTTATACAAGAGAGAACGGCGTGAAAATTATACCCATCGGAACGCTGAAAAACTAAACCTCTTCACGCTTTATCTTCAACAAATTCCCGTATCTTCATAAACGCCTCGTCGCTGATGTCGTGTTCGATCTTGCACGCGTCGGCGGAGGCGGTTTTTTCGCTGACCCCGAAGGTCATCAGGAATGCCGTCAGCGTCTTGTGGCGGTCATAGATACGCTCGGCGGCGGACTGTCCCTCGGCGGTCAACAATATATTGCCCGCGTCGTCGACGGTGATAAACCCGCCCGACTTAAGCAGCCCCAAAGCGCGGCTGACGCTGGGCTTTGAAAAACCCATCGTCTCACAGACGTCGACGGCGCGCACGCGGCCGCTCTTTTTTCTCAGAATGAGAATAGTTTCAAGATACATCTCGCCCGATTCGTGGATACTCACAGCGTCATCACCTTTTTCCATTATACACCAAACCATAAAAAAATCAAGCAATATACAATATGCGTAAAAAGGGTTAGCTTATGCTAACTACTTTTTAGATAATACTACAAAATTTCAAAGAATCATTGACATTCTCATAGGCACGGGTATACTATATGTATGGAGTTAGCTTTAGCTAACTCTCAAGGAGATGTGATTATGCGCACACTCAGCGACGCGAAGATCGGCGAAAACGTCAAAGTCCTGCGCCTATGGGGCGAAGGCGCTATCCGGCGCAGAATCATGGATATGGGTATCACGAAAAGCGTTCCGGTGTATGTGCGCCGGACGGCGCCGTTAGGCGACCCTATCGAGATTCGGGTGAGGGGCTACGATCTGACCCTCCGCAAAGCCGACGCCGCCATGATTGAAATTGAATAACGCACCGCTTGTACGAATACAATAACGCAGACAGTGTCTGCGTTTTTCGGGCAAAACAAGTTAGCGACTGCTAACTCTGAAAGGAACGGCAAGCCATGGAAATGAAAATCGCGCTCGCGGGCAATCCGAACAGCGGTAAAACGACGCTGTTCAACGCTCTGACCGGCAGTAACCAGTATGTGGGCAACTGGCCGGGCGTCACGGTTGAGAAGAAAGAGGGAAAGCTGAAAAGCAACGGAGACGTCACGATCACCGACCTGCCGGGCATTTATTCGCTGTCGCCGTACACGCCCGAGGAGGTCGTGGCGAGAAACTACCTGCTAAAAGAAAGTCCGGACGCCATCATCAACATCGTTGACGGCATGAACATCGAGCGCAACCTCTATCTGACCACGCAGCTCACCGAGCTGTCCGTGCCGGTCGTTCTGGTAATCAATTTTATGGACATCGTCCGCAAAAAGGGCGATAAAATTAATATAAAGCGGCTGTCGGAGATTTTTGGCTGCCCTGTTTTTGAAATTTCCGCTCTTAAAGGTACGGGCGTTGACGAAACTGTCGCCGCGGCCATCAGCGCGGCGGCATCCAAAAGGTCTTCCCGCGCGCCGCGCCGGTTCTCCGGCACAGTCGAGCACGCTTTGGCGCATATCGAGGAGGCGGTGCTCCACAGCCGCCCCGGCGCGGAGCAGCGTTGGTACGCCGTCAAGCTCTTTGAGCGCGACAGGCGCGTATACGACGACTTAAAGCTGTCGCCCGAGGTGCGCGCGCATATCGAGGAGGACATCTGCGCCGCGGAAGAGGAACTGGGCGACGACGCGGAGAGCATCATCGCCAACGAGCGCTACAACTTCGTCACCAACGCCGTAAAAACGACGTGCGTCAAAAAGAGCGCCCAGAAGGAGGAGACGTCCGATAAAATCGACCGTATACTGATGAACCGTTTTCTGGCGCTGCCGCTCTTTGCGGCGATTATGTTCGCGGTCTATTATGTGTCGGTGTCAATAGTCGGCAGCCTGTTTACCGATTTTATGACCGATACGGTCTTCGGCGAGTGGATCGGCGGTTCTTTGAGTACGATTTTAACAAATATCGCTGCGCCCGCGTGGCTTTCCAGCCTGCTCGTTGACGGCATACTCGGCGGCGTCGGCTCGGTCTTAAGCTTCGTGCCGCAGATCATCGCGCTGTTTATTTTCCTGTCGATGCTCGAGGAGTGCGGCTATATGTCGCGCATCGCCTTTATCCTCGACAAGCTCTTCCGGAAATTCGGTCTGTCGGGCAAGTCCTTTATCCCGTTGCTCGTGAGCACCGGCTGCGGCGTTCCCGGCATCATGGCGTCGCGCACGATCGAAAACGAGAAGGAGCGCCGCATCACGATTATGACCGCGACGTTCATGCCGTGCGGCGCGAAGCTTCCCGTCATTTACCTGATTGCGGGCGCGATGTTCGGCAACGCCGGGTGGGTTGCGGCGAGCGCGTATCTTCTCGGCATCGCGTCGGTGGCCGTTTCGGGCATCATCCTGAAAAAGACGAAGGGACTTTCTAGCAAGCCCTCCCCGTTTGTCATGGAGCTGCCCCCCTACCATATGCCCGCGGCAAAATCGGTCATACAGAGCACATGGGACAGAACGTGGTCGTTTATTAAAAAGGCGGGTACGGTCATTCTCGTATCGAGCGTGATCATCTGGCTGGCTTCTAATTTCGGTTTCATAAACGGAAAGCCGACGCTTCAAAGCCCGACGGAAAACAGTATCCTCGCGGCAATTGGCGAGGCAATCGCGTGGATATTCACACCTTTAGGCTTCGGCAACTGGAAATCGGCTGTGGCGGTCATCACGGGACTCGCGGCAAAGGAAAACATCGTGGCGACCTTAGGCGTCCTGTACGGCTTCGCCGCGGAGGGCGCGGACAAAAAGGCGATACTCTCCGCGGTCTTTACGCCGCTGTCGGCATACGCGTTTTTGGTATTCAACCTGCTCTGCGCGCCGTGCGTGGCGGCAGTGGCGGCTATTTTCCGCGAGCTGCGCAGTGTGAAGCAGGCGCTTTACGCCATCGGCTATCAGACAGGCTACGCCTACACGGCGGCGTTCGTCATCTATCAGATCGGTCGCCTTGTACAGGGGGACGCCGATCCCTTAGGCAGCCTCGCGGCGATCGCCGTACTGCTCTTCGCAATCTGGTGGATATTCATCAAGGGCGAAAAAAGAGAAAAGCCCGCCTGCACGGGCAGCTGCGCGTCGTGCAAAATGAGCGGGTCGTGCCATATAGAGCAGACAGAAAACAAGAAAACCTGAATAGATTCATATAAAACGCGCTTGTTTCAAAAACGAAACAGGCGCGTTTTTTCTATATTCTTGTCATGATACGCCGACCGGCTTTCCGGCGTTTTGCCGGATAACAGCAATATCGCCGTCGGCTAATGAGAGGTCCTCCGGAAAACGGATAACACAGTCGCCGTATAGTACGAAGGTGCAACCGCCGGAGGTTATGACCGCGTCGGCGTTCCAGACCGCGGTATCGCCGGACGTTCCCGCGCCAAGCGCTATCAGCCGCAACGGCTTTTTACCGATGAAGCGGGAAACCCGTTCACCGAATACAAGGATCAGGAATATAATACCCGCGACAAATACAAATAATCATGCTCTTTAAGAAAAGGTTTCCATTGCTCTTAAGGTATGCCGTATCCCTTTTTCACAATTCAAAGCGACAAACCGGTCAGTGCTTTTATGATTTTTTCAAATAGCGCGAACAGCAGCATCAGCAGTTTTATAAATTCAGATACCTCCGGCTCCTCTATGGCGGGCTCCAATCCTTCGATGGCATTTAAGATAGCTTGTGTCTGCGCGTCGATCACCGCTTGTTCAGTGATGTTTTTACCGGAGACATCTACTGCAAGCGCGGCGTCAAGGGCGGCTAGGTCAACGTAGAGGTTGCGATCGAGGGCGTTTGCCTGCGCTACAGCGGCGTTGTATGCCGTATAGTCGGCCGATTTGTAGGTTAGGTTTCCGATGGCGTTCAGGATAGCTTGTGTCTGCGTATCGACTACTGCCTGTTCTG
>CAYYFY010000033.1:0-11214 GCA_964471035.1 uncultured Eubacteriales bacterium | reverse complement strand
ATAGACGAACGAGAAGTCGTAATAGCCGGTCATTTCGTCATAAAAAACCGTATAGCCGTCATAACCGTGAACGGAGGCGAGATTGACTTCTTGCCATGACCCGTCCCTGTACAGCTCGACGGTCGGGCAGGAAAGACCGGTAAAGCCGTTTACGCGGACGGCATTGTTATTCCTGCCGCCGGTCAGGGTGAATACGGCGGTGTTGTTGTCTGCTTTAACAGTCGGGACGGTGCGGTCGTCGGCGACCGTGCCTGTCGCGGCGGTGACGGTTAAGGACTTTAGGGCGCTGTCCTCGCGGACAGTCTGCACATTTGTATCCGTCTTTTCGCGTCCCGTGCCCCACGGCAGTATGACGAGGTCGAGGGTTAAAGTATCGCCCGCCTTGAAGGTGACGTTCTTTTCGTTCAGAGTCAGCGCGCCGAAGTTGAGCTCGTCTTTGACGGTGTCGCGGAACACGAAGCTTGTTTGATACTCCTGACCATCCTTTATAATTCTGCTTCTTTTTACGAGCAGCGCGAAATTCGAGCCGAAGCCTTTGTCGATCTGCTCCCTGTCCTCGTCGCGTATGTCGAAATAGCCGAAGTACGGACAGTCGCCGCCTAAGAGAAAATAGTTTGCCGTCTTATCGGAGAGGGTAATGTCCGCGTAGGCGGGGGCGTTGTTTTCGCCGAGATAGCCTATCTTGTCAAAAGCGACAAAGCGCCCGTCGAAGGCGAAAATGTCGAAGTCCCGCTTAAAGTTTTTGAAGGTGACGTCGCGGTCAAATATGACGTCTATTGTATAATAGGTGCGGTTTTCATCGGTCTGCGGGAACTCCGTGTGGCGCAGCGTATAGCGGTACGAGCCGCAGTCGGAAACATAGCTGTACGCGATGTCGGCGTAGTTAAGCCCCGCACTTTTGATATTTGAGCCGGTGTACTCGCTGAGCGTTTCGCCGCCGAAGATGTCGTTGCGGTATTTCATGAAGTGCAGCCTGCCCACGGAATTAAACTGCGGCTGACCGCCCCACATCGTCCCGCTGCGCCCCCTATGGTCGGGCAGCGTCCAGCCGTCCTTGCCGTAGACAAAATACGGGGCGATGCAGTTGGACTCGGTCGTACCGGTCGAAAGATGATAATAGGAGACAAAAAATTCGATCGAGGACAGCTGCTTGAGCGGATATTTGCCCCAATTCTGATATAGGTTCAGAAGCGTGAAATCAAGCGTCTGATTGGCTTTCAGACTCAATGGGAAAATGCTGTCGCCGTACTGATAGTCCTTGACGCTGTAAAACTCCTCGCCGCCGTCGCCCGCGAAGTTCTTGCAGACCTCGACGGGCACCGCTGCGAGCGTGCCGGTGTCGTCGAGCAGCGCCGCCGCCTCGAGGCAGCCGATTTTTCCCTGCGAACGGATATAGATGTCCCTGTCGCTGTCGTCGCAAATAACCGAGATCGGAATACTGAACCGGTCGTCGGGATGGTCGTAGGCGGTCTGAAAATCGGTGCCGTCAACCGTAAGCTGATACGAGCCGCGTAAATGCTCGTAGCCGATATACGCGGCATTGGCGTTGCCCGCGGCGCCCGCGGCGCCGTTATCTACCGTAATCCCCCCGAGCGGGTTTCTCTCTAAACGCGCGGCGTTGCCGATACCCGTGAAATCGTGTGTTTCGTCCGTATAGATACGAAAACCAAAATCGGCGCAGTTTAAGGCATATCCGCCGCTCTCGTCATACTTATTTATGCCTGTTCCCGCGGTGAACGCCGCCGTCTGGCGGATGATATAGACCCCGTTTTCGAGCGTGACGCTAAGGCTCTGTGTCGAACCGTCCGACGGCACGATGAAGCCGACCACGCCGACATTCTGTATATCGAACGCCGCGTAGCGCACGCTCTGCGTGTCAAAGCCCGACAAATCACTGTAAGCCCCGCTTAAGTCCTGTATCCGCAAAGCAGAAACTGTATCGGCGGGGATTCTGATTTCACTGCCGAACGCCGCAAGGCTTTCGGTCGCTTCGGACGCGAAAAGCTTCAGCTCGGTATACATCCGGTCGGCGTAAACGTGATACGTTTTATCGGCTTTGAACAGCGCGCCGGAGGCTTTGTTAAAATCGAGGTCGCGCACATGGCATTCGTAATAGTACTGACCGAGGCGGATGGTGTTCACCCGCGCGTCGGAGACGGAGGACGACGCGTAATAGGTCTCGCCGCCTAAAAGCGTGTAATAGACATCGAACGAATCGGCGATATATATCTTGCCGTCCTTAGTTTTAAGCGACGCGGTCTTGCTGCCTTCGCTTTGCAGCTCATGGGTCAGCGCGGCTTGTTTGTTCGATATCGCGTAGGCGGTGCGATCGGGGTTTTGATAAATACCCTGAACGGTATTTTTCGCCGCGGCGGCATACAAAACGGTTGACGACATAGTACTGTCATCTCCAATATCGTTGACAATCTGAGGGATAACGGGGTCGTCATGCGGCGTCCCCGTCTCCCCGTAGGACACGGTAAAAAAGAGCAGCTGATAAAGCGCGGTCAACAGAGCGATCAGTTTCTGTAAGCTTTCCATACACTTAACCTCATGTCAGGTTTATGTCCGCGGTTTCGTCTATATATTCAGTATATTCCGGATATTCCGTATGGTCTGTGCGGCGCGAGCGGCCTGCGCCGTCCGCGTGCTTATCGAAAAATTCCATCATTCTGTTGATGGTCATGACGCTTTCATCCTTGTTGGGGTCAATGACCGGAAAAACGTGCATGAGCTTTCTGCCCACGCTTTTGTTCCAGAACATGAATTTATAGGGCGTACCGCTGTCGCGTATTATTTCGGCTGCCCTTTTTGTACTGCTTCTCGCGACAATATCACCCGTGCTGCTGATAAGGAAGCACGGCGGCATCTCTCCGGCCTTAAGGAGCTTGTCAAAAGACAGAAACGGCGCGTAGGGCTTCGATTGATACCCCTTGCCGAGCATCGGACGGGTATAAAAGCCAATGACGCCGCGCGTATCCATATCGCACGCCGGACAGGTCAGACAGACGGCGTTGAAATGAAGTCCGCCGCCGCTCACCGAAAACGCCTTTTCAAGGACGGGGTTGTTGTAGATGACGGCAGTATACGCCGCCAGCTGCCCGCCCGCCGAATCGCCGGTAATATAGATGTTTTTCCTGTCGCAGGGATACTCCTCAAGATGGTTGTCAATCCACTGAAGCGCCGTAAAAACATCCTGTAGCTGCTCATCCATATACGCCTCGGGAACAAGGCGGTAGTTGAGGCTTATCACGGTATATCCGGCGCTCGCCAGATAGAGATTGTAATTTTTATTAATTTCCTTGTAACCGTACATCCAGCCGCCGCCGTGGATATCGATGATGACCGGAAGCTTCACGCTCTTTTCCAAAGCATAATCGGGATAATAGACATCCAGCAGGTGGGCGCGTTTGCCGTCGGCGATATAGGGGATATCCGAAACCTCGGTGATGTTGGCCGTCGGGGTTTGCCTGGCAATCCGTTTGGCGTCGCTCTTCTCTATCATGCGCCAATTCAGGTCGAATAGTTTCAGCGCAAAGCTCATAAACAGAACCTCCTTTCTAAACTTTCAGTTCCGTTGAAATGGTTTCCTTATACAGACGGTCAAGGAGCGGCAAAACGGTACCGTCTATGAACTCCGTCACCTGTGTCACGCTGCGCCCCGTATAAAGGGAGGGGTCGAGCGCGGCATTGATCTCTTCCTCGGTCAGCAAAAAAGCGGGGTCGGCGGCGATTCTTTTCAGCAAATCGTTCTGACCGCCTTGGAGCTTTACATTAGCGGCGGCGGCAAAGGAATATTCGCGCAGCTTTTCGTGAAGATCCTGACGGTTGCCGCCCTTCTTGACCGCGTTCATTAAAATATTTTCGGTCGCCATATAGGGAAGCTTTTCCATGACGCGTCTATGTATTGCCTTGTCGTACACGACAAGCCCCTTAGAAACGTTGATATAGATTTCAAGGATGGCGTCCGCCGCCAAAAACGCCTCGGCGACGGCGATACGCTTGTTGGCGGAGTCGTCGAGCGTCCGTTCAAACCACTGTGTCGCTGCCGTAAACGCGGGATTGAGCGCGTCGGTGATAATGTAGCGCGCCAGCGCGCATATGCGTTCGCTGCGCATCGGGTTGCGCTTATACGGCATGGCTGACGAGCCGATCTGGTTATCCTCAAACGGCTCCTCCATCTCCTCAAACGACTGGAGGATACGCAGGTCGCCCGCGAATTTATACGCGCTCTGGGCGACGCCCGAGAGCATATTGAGGAAGAACGCGTCGGTCTTGCGCGAGTAGGTCTGCCCCGAAACCGCCGCGCAGCCAGAAAAGCCCATCTCTGCGGCGATCATGTCCTCAAGCGCCTTGACCTTCTCCTCGTCGCCCTCGAACAGCTCCATAAAGCTAGCCTGCGTGCCGGTCGTCCCTTTTGAACCTAGCAGCTTAAGCTCGCTCAGGCGGTGCTCTGTCTCGGACACGTCGGCACACAGCTCATAAATCCAGAGCGTGGCGCGCTTGCCGACGGTCGTCAGCTGCGCGGGCTGGAGGTGCGTATAGGCAAGGCACGGCAGGTCCTTATAGGTATCGGCAAAATCCGACAGATTTTTTATTACTTGCAGGAGCTTTTTTAAGATAATTTCGGTTGCTTCGCGCAAAATGATGACATCGGTATTATCGCCCACATAACAGGAGGTTGCGCCCAGATGGACGATGCCCGCCGCCTTCGGACAAACCTGTTCATAGGCATACACATGCGCCATGACATCGTGGCGCACCCTTTTTTCCTTTGCGGCGGCGACGGCGTAGTCGATGTCCTCAATATGCGCTTCAAGCTCTTTCACCTGCTCGGCGGTCACGTTGAGTCCCAGCGTGTGCTCGGCGCGCGCTAAAGCGACCCAGAGCCGCCTCCACGTTGAGAATTTGAATTGATCCGAAAAAACGCGCTGCATCTCCTCGCTCGCGTACCGCGCCGAAAACGGAGAGATATAGGCGTTTCTATCGACCTCCATGACAACAATTCCTCCTATGGTATCTTCAAAAATACAAAAGCTTTTCACTTGAAATAAAATGATGTTAGATATTATATTTAAAAGTATATCATATTCACAACACAAATACCAGTGTTATTCTTCATTTATATACGCGGCGTTAGTGAGGATGATTTTTTCAGCCAGCGCGGCGGTGATATAGTCGAAACCGACAATGCCGTAAGCGCCGCCTTTCTGAAATGGATAGGCGAGAATGCGGGGATGGACATAGCGCGCGACCATTTTAGGCGACCAGACGCCGTTGTTGGCGTTTAAGTTGTTGATGAGGTATTGTTTTTCAGCCGCCCTGTCGTTTTCAAGGCAATCGGATATGAATCCCCATTTTCTTCTGGCGTTTACGAAATAGTCGTCACAGAACAGCGCCGATCCGAGTACCTCGCCTGTCACCGCGGAATGGATATGCCGAAGGTTTCTGGTCTTGGTACCGCTGTCAAAAAAATTGAGTCCGGAGTTTTCATCGGTGAGGACGACGGTCCTCCCGGGCTCGGTACGCCTAAACAGCACCAGCTTGCCGCGGCACTCTGAAAGAAGCGGCACGCGGTTTTCAAGAAACCAGCGGCTGCTGTCCGGCCGGATATAGCGCTCAAACAGGACATCGGTCGCCGCCGGTCTGTCCTTGCCGTCGTCGGTCTGGAAATTGAGGATGACCGCCTCCGACGGGTGCGCGTCAATAAACGCGTAACAGTCGGATAAAACGTCCTCTAACCATAGCTTTCTGAAGGGAACCCATGACGGGCGGCAGTCGGCAATGCCGTGGACGAGCTTTAATCGTCCGTCTTGCAGCTCAATACGGATATCAAAATACCGCGCGCCCGTTTCGAGCTGCCGAGCAACGCTCTTATTCTGACATCTGGAAAAATGGTGAAACGCGATATGACAGGCGCCGCTGTCGTGCGTGCCGGGCATATTGACGAGCGCGAGCGAACACGCGCCGTCGAGCGGTGCCATCCATTGTGATAAATTCATTTGATTTTTAAAACCCTATCTCAAGAGTCAGCACCTCATACGGCGCTACAGAGCCTTTGAGCTGTCCGTTTTCTGCGGAGAGCTTCTTTAAGCGGTTCTCGCTCAAGTCGCAAATGTATGCCTCTGTAATCGCTTTGATTGCCTTAAGAGAAAAGTCCGCTTTCGATTCGCCGCCCGACAGACGGACAATCAGCCCTTCGGTATCCTCGGCGCGTTTGATTGCCTCAAGACGCGCGCCTTCTACGTTAAACAGAGTGCCGGTCAGCGGCAGGCTGCCGCCCGCGTTTGCTCTGACCGAAATCGCCTTCGGCTGTAAGCAGAACCGCTTCGCCTCTTTTTGCAGCGCGTCAGTGTCGGCGTCCGGCAGGACAGAGAGCCCGATACGCATATGGTGGACGCCGTACTCCGGGTACGGGTCAGGGTCGTAGCTGCCCCTTATAAGGTCGGCGTACAGCGCGTTGTCGCAGCCGCGCAGGCCGTATTTCGTATCGGTGACGAGCATCGCCGCCGCGCCCTGCTCGGGAACGGCGCACAAAAAGGACTGCGCCGGAATATCCATGCTTAGCGCCTGCCGGTCTATAGTCCCGAACGGGACATCGGCGCGGTAGCAGGCGGCGTTGTAGCTTAAGGGCGCGTAAAAGCCGAGCTGCGGGACGCCTTTTTCCTTGGTGCCGACCTCGTGGAAATCGGCGGTGACGTCGTAATCGAGGGTGCGGCTGTTGTCCGACAGGCTGACACAGACCGACAGCGTCGAACGCTCCCCGAAGGACAGCGTATACCGGATATACTTTCTCACAGGCGACAGGTTGACCTCGGTGATTTTAACGCTCTTTTCCTCATTGAGGTTCTGCACCGTCATATAGGGTCCTACGCGCCATGCGGTCATGCCGTGCGCCGTGTTTTCCGTGATGAAGCGGAACGTGCCGCAGGCTTCTCCCGCCGTCTCTGTACCGCTTTGCCGGTCGGTCAACGATTTGAGCGTCATCGTCTGTTTGCAGAACACCGCGCGGATACGATTGTTTGCCAGCACAAGGTCGTCATCGTTGATGTCGTCGCGGCGCGGGTCAGAGCGGAACAGTCCTTCGCCCTCTGCAGGGGGCAGCTCGCCGAGGGTATAGGTGGCGTAGCCGAGCGCGGGGATAACGGCGCGCACGGCGAATTTTTTATAATCGTGCCCCCAACTGCCGCCCTTTTCCGTGAGAATAAAGGCCGCCGCTGTGCCCGTGCTGTCGCTGAATACGGCGCGGTCGGCGTTGTACTCCCAGTCCCACACGGTGACGTCGGTGATGCCGTCAAAATCATAGGGTGTTGTATTGAACAGGTGGATAATACGCTTTTTGCCGAGGCCCCGCTCGGCCTGCGGCAGCCCGTAATGATCCTTGAAGGCGACGTTGAATCCGACGCCGGCTCCCTCCGAGGTCGTGTCTGATACGGCGGTCTCCGTAAGTGTGGACGTGTCAATCTGCTCCGCGAGCGCGCGCATGGCCGTCGAGGCGGCGGTATTGGCCGAGGCAAGCGCCTTCTGGAATTCGCCCATTGCGAACTCGCGCGTGTCGATGACGCCCGAGCCGGTCAGTATGTCGTGGAATTGATTGAAGAGCGTGCGCCGCCACGCCGTCTCCATTTCTTTTCTGCGGTCGGCGCCGCCGAAGAGCGAAGCTGCCGACGATAAAAGCTCCGCCTCAAACAGGCGCGCCTCACTGACGCGGTTGGCCGCTTTGATGCGGCTCTGGGAGGTGTAGCAGCCCGTAAAGATGAAATTGAGTTCTCCCTCGACGACGGGAAAACTGTCTCTGAACTGTTCAAGCTCTTTAAAGAAGGAACGGTATGTACCGAAGGTGACCGTCGGAAATATCGGCCATGAGGCATAGTCGAGAATACGCTCGATGTCGCGCCTTGTCGGTCCGCCGCCGTGGTCGCCCACGCCGTAGACATTCATCATGACGTCGGTCCCGCAGCGATGGCAGAACGCCGGCGCCTCCTCAAACAACATCGGGTTGATGTTGCCTAAGTACCAGTCCGGCTCGCAGTAGACGAGCAGCTCCGAGCCGCCGCGTCCCTTCCAGCGGTAAATGTTCTCGCCCTGCCCGCCGCGGCAGTGATAATAATACTTGACGCCGCCCTTTTCTAAAACCTCCGGCACGCTGATGTTGTGACCGAACGTGTCCGGTTCAAAATCCAGCTCGATATCGTCGGGGGAAATGTCGAAAAGGCGGGACAGATACCGCTTGGTATAGAGGATATGGCGGCACATCGACTCGCCCGACGGCATATTCCGGTCGGCTTCGACCCATGTCGAGGCGGCCAGCTCCCAGCGCCCCTCATGGACATAGCGCTTGATTTCGGCGAGCATTTCCGGACAGTGCTCCTCGATAATCCGGTAGACGGACGCCTGCGACTGCGAAAACGTGAAATCGGGGTATTCCTGAAGGAGCGTCAGCATCGTGCGAAACGTATCGACGACAATAGCCGCGGTCTCCTGATAGCCCCACATCCAGTTCATGTCGATGTGCGCGTGCGCCACGCAGCGCACCTTGTACGCCTTTGCCGCCGCCGACAGCGGCATCAGCGCGTTCTCGGCCTCCTTGGCGGCGGCGTCGGTGATCGCGCCGTCGTCCTGTACGGCTTTCAAAAGCCGGTCGGCGACGCTTTCAATCAAAGCGTCATACCGTCCGTTTTCCGCCCTTGATACGCCATAGGCGTAATTCATCTCGCCGGAAATACGTTTCTGCCAGTATGTAGCGGTTGCTTCCGATAGATCGTCCAGCTTATTGATTAATGCCATACTCATAACCGTCCCTCCGATTATTGAATTTAAGCGGCGCTGCTCTGCCCGCCGCCGTCTTTCTTTTTAAACGAGACCTTCTTTTCCGTACCCTTAAACAGGCGGGCGATGTTCTCGCGGTGTTTTACGATGACGAGCGCCGCGAGCAGCACCGCCGCGAACAGGTCGTAAAGCAGCGCGTCCGCGGAAACCTTCATTAGCCGCCCGACAACATAAACCGCGATGGGATACAATCCCGCGCCGATTACGGAGCCGAGTGAAACATACCGCGTCAGCGCGACGGTCACAATGAAAATCAAAAGCAGTGCAAGCGCCGCCCACGGCATAAACAGCAGCGACGCTCCGAGCGCCGCGGCGACACCCTTGCCGCCCTTGAATTTGAAATACAGCGGGAAAATGTGCCCAAGCACGACGCAGACGAGCGCGGCGGCGACCGCGTATGACGGCGCTTCCAAATAGCGGACGGCTAAGCGAGCGAGCAGCACCGCCAGCGCCCCTTTCAGAAAATCGCCCAAAAACACGAGCAACGCCGCCTTCGCCCCGTAAACGCGCAGCATATTCGTCGTTCCGGCGTTCTTGCTGCCGTGCTCGCGGATATCCTGCTTAAACGCCGCCTTCGACACGATGACGCCGAAGTTGAGGCTGCCGAAAAGATACGCCGCCAGCGCGGCTAAAAAAACGTAGATCATTTATTATCTCCTAAATTATTTTTACCCGTTCGCGGATATTTTTACAGGGACATTTATCGGGTCATTCAGGGACATCTGTCGTCCCCGAAACAAGAAGGTCACGATTTTTCAATTCATTATTTTCGCCCAGCATAAGATTCGCGAAAAATCGGTCAAGATATTTTTGTGTCGCGTGAATGCTCAGCCTGAGGTTAGTATAATTCGCCCTGACAAGCGCGTTTCTGAAATACCATGCGTTTTTCGCGAAAATATCATTGGTCACATCAAAGCCAAAGGTACGCAGATATCTTATTGTAAATATGGCTGTGGTGCGGGTGTTCCCCTCGCCAAAAGCGTGGATCTGCCATAACCCGGATACGAATTTCGCTATATGCTCCGCCGTCTGACTGATTGAAAGCCCTTGATAACTAAAACTTTTTTCTTGTGCAAAATCGTAATCAAGCGTATCCCGTATGCTTTGCGCGCTGGCGTAAAAAACTGTTTCGCCGTTTAATACCCACTCTTTTTTACTGATATTATAGTCCCGTATTTTCCCCGCGAAGCTGTAAATATCCTCGAATAGACGCCGATGGATTGTGATATATTCGGCGGGAGAAAAAGAGAAGGTTTGCTCTGCCAATATTTCCGAAACCCGCGCGGAAACTTTATCCGCCTCATCTATCCGCGATTTATCGTCGGCGGGAAGGGGCTTGGCAATATAATAAGCGTCAATGAGCTTGCGCGCTTCTTCAAGCGTGATGTCGCCGTTGATGTTTTTATTTGCCGTTTCAATCAAATAATCTGATGTTGTTAGCCCGTCGGCTTTTTGCAAGCCGATAGCCGTATGCCAGATATATCCGCGTTCCTTTTGCTCCGGCTCGCCCTGTTTTGTATAATTTTCAAGATTGATATCCATTGTAGGTTCCCTTTAGCTCCCGTATTGAAATCACTTTAAAGTAGTATAACACAAGAAAGGAAGTTATACAATAAAATTTTGATGAAGAACTATTAAGAGAATTGATGGCGTCAAGTTGAACACAACGAGCACGAGCATCACTATAGGCGCGACAAAACCGCGACTTGCGTCGTGACAGTTGTCCCCAAAACCCCGACAGGCGTAAAAGCGGCGTCGGCATCGTACAACAGCGTAAAAATCAGTTGGACGGCCGTATCCGGTGCGACGGGGTACGCCGTCTACCGCGCAACATCAAAAACAGGGACATACAACTACTTAAAGTCCACGACCTCAACGAGCCTTACGGATACCTCCCGTACCACGGGCACGACCTATTACTACAAAGTCAGGGCGTATAAGACGGTCGGCGAAATGAAGTATCTTAGCGGATATTCGGCGATTGTATCGGCGAAAGCGGTTCCCGCCGTTCCCGCGTCCTTCACCACCGCCAAAGCAAGTACTACAAGTGTTAAAACCACTTGGAAAGCCGTTACGGGCGCTACGGGGTACGAGGTATGGATGGCGACATCAAGCGGCGGTACATACTCAAAGCTTATAACGACAACAAAGACAACGTATACCAAAACCAAATTGACGAAAAATAAGACGTACTACTTTAAGGTCAGGGCATACAAGACTGTCGGGAACACAAAGGTTTATGGGGCGTTTACGGCGGTAAAATCAGTAAAACCCTCATAAGGTATAATACAAACCGCCTCGTCGTAGAAATACAGCGGGGCGGTTTTTTAAAAGTGAAGTGTTCCTGCGGGAACGTGAAGAGTGAAGTGTTCCTTCGGAACGTGA
>CAYYFY010000032.1:0-11273 GCA_964471035.1 uncultured Eubacteriales bacterium | reverse complement strand
ACCGCCAGAACGGCCGCGGCGGCAATGAGCGCCATACGGCTTTTTTTGCGTTTTTTCGGCTTTTCCGAAACATTTTGCTCTGTACCGTCTTGCCGTTTGGCGCCGCAAGCCGTGCAAAAGGGAAGGTTTTCGAAAATCTGCGAGCCGCACTCCTGACAGTATTCAGCGGCGGCAACGACGGGCGTTCCGCAGTTATCACAGAAGACTGTCCCGTCCTCAAGCTCTCTGCCGCATTGCGTACAAACAACCATAACCATTCCTTCTTTCTGATCAATCCATAAGACCGCTTCATAAAACCGTCATCAATCAAACGAAAAAACGAGTCCATCCTTATCCGTTGTAACTGTAATGCCGGCGTTGCGCCACCCATTTGAAATTCCTTTCCATTCACCGTCGTCTTCCTTAAGCTTTGTGTAGCCGCCCATCCAGACATTTACAGAAACACCGTTCGGAGCGGACAGATCGCCGTCGGGTCCGTAACTCATATTGGTTGAAAAGCGATACTCCGCCGCACCGGATGTCTCCTTTTCCAGAAAACCGCATAATGAAAGCGCTTCCGTGTACTTTTTTAAAAGCTTGTTCTTCTCGCTCATGGAGCAAGACAGACGGAGCGCCGACGGTAAGCTCCCGGAAATATCCGCCGTATATTCATTGAGGTCAACAAGCTTCAGGCTCTCTATATATTGCTCATATTGCTTTTGCTCAACGGCATTCCCTTTGACGTTATATTTTTCGGCGCGCGGTTGCCCAACCCCAACAGATTTACTCTCAAACGATGCCAAATAATTGTGTTTAAGACCGCTTTGAACCGTATAATGACTCATCATAACCCCGGCCGAACCGTAATATTTTTCGTAAACGGCTTTTTTTAGTTTTTTACTGTAATAGATATTGAGACCACCGGCGGCACTGGCATCGTAACCAAAGTCAAACGCACAGTTGCCGCTGTTGCTGACCAAGGAAGCATAATATGTACGCCCTCCGTCTGCCCACGGTACAATTAGTGTGAAATCCTGAACGGCGTCGCCGTCCATATCCCACTGAAATGTTCCGGTCGGTGTGCCCCGAAGCGTCGAAATAAGTAACCGGTTCTTTAGGATCGCCATATTTGTATCAAAATCACCCGTTAATGCGGACGATGTGTAATCGATCTTCGGCGAGGTCTTTTTTATCGTTTCGGATGTTGTGGAAGCGGTATTTGATTTTTCATACCGGAGCGTCGCGTTTTTATCACCGAAAATCAACGTTTTCGACCTGACGCCGTCTATCGCGGCATCCTGCGCGCCGTTTTTCTTCTGCGCGTATTTCAGAGCGGCGGATACGGTCTGCGCTTTTTTATCTTTTAAGGTCGTCAGCGCCTCAAATACCGATCGGGTCATCTTCGCATCGTATATCGTATGTACCGTGCTGCTGTTGGCAAAAACGGCGGACGCGCCCTTATTGAGAAAAACATCCGCTAAATCGTCCTTCGCCCCGCTGGAACAGCTTCCGAGATAAACAATAGCGCCTGTTTCGGGAAATCCGCCCAAATATTCCTCGAAAAAATAATGCGAAACCACCGCGCAGCCTTTGCTGTTTTCCGCGACAAGCCCTCTGTTTATATCGGTTCTATACTTCGACCGAATCTCCTTATACGGAATGGTCGTACTCAATACAATACCAAATTCGTCCCAGTTTCCGCCGTGTCCGTCCCAAATAATTACGCCGTATTGATTCAGGTTTTTTATAAAATCCAACGTGACTTCACTGTTGTCGCGGTTATCGTCGCCGCTTGTACCGTCTGATAAAAAGGAATAGAATGCCGAAAACTTCTGCGACGCTTTGGCGGCTATATCCGGAGCATTTTTCAGTTCTTTAGAAATAAATATGCTTGTTGAAGTTTCTTTCTGAAACGGCTGCAGTGTAACAATCCCGCCGCCGCTTCCGCCGGCGTCAAGCCCCTCCGTTTCGGGCATATATAAAAATGTTTCACCGCTTTTTTGCCGCATGACAACCCCGGAGGCGCTTTTCTCGCAAGCGGCTATCTCCCTCTTCTCCTGCAGTGATTGCGCATAGGCGTAAACCGCGTCAATCACGGCGCCTCTCTTATTTTCGTCAACATATCCCCAATCGTTCAGATACTCTTTCTCAATATCCTGCGTTTCGACTATGAAACGCTCCATCTTTTCCTGACGTTCGGAATCAACGTACAGGCTGACAGCAACCACTACTCCCGCCGTCACCAACACGGCCGTCAAAAAAACCGCTGTAAGCTTACCGATGAATCTTCCTTTACTATGGACTTTTAGTTTTACGGTTTCACCCGTAGTCAGCTCTAAAACATGGCCGCATTTTATGCAGTATGAGTAATCGTCGTTATTTGCTTCTCCGCAGTTTTCACAATATACAATACCCATAAAACCCTTTCCTCCGGTTTAATAATCAATGTCCGCGGAGCCTGTTTCCCAGGTAATATTCTTACTCATTTTATATTTATCGTTGCGTTTCAACGCCGAAACATAACAATATTTGTCTTTGCCCATTGAAATCGTCACATACCATATCGCGCTGTTATCCTCGGTGTAGGATCCGTCCGCGCGATCAAATTTACTGGTAATACATTTCGCGTAAAAGCTGACCTTTGCGATACTGCCGCTCTGTGAATATTTCACGGAATTCATATCATATCCGATTTTTTGAAACTCAAAATAGCTTTTCTTATTGATGTCAAAACGCTCTTCCATCTGATTGGCTACCTGGTCTGAACAATACCCCATCATAGAGGCGTCGGAGGAGTTCAGCGCGGTTAAATAGCTTCTGTAGAAATCGTAAAAGGTCATTTGCGCGGTTGCGGGCGGAATTTTGATAATCTTTTCGGTTGTCACCGGTTTCGTCGTCGAAGGTTTTGACGTCGTATTCGCCTTCGTAGTCTTTGCGGGTGCTTTTTTCGTCGTATCTTCCGCCTGCACCGTTGTCCGCTCGGTGGTCTTCGGCTTTTTCGTTTCAGTACCGCCGGTGCCGCCCTTAAGAAGCATCGCCGTTAAAGCGCAGACGATGACGGTAAGCGCCGCCGCAGCGACAATGACGGCAATCAGTGCTTTTTTATCCTTTCGTTCCGGCTTTTTATCGTTGTCCGGCTCCAGACGCCCGCCTTTGGGCATGCGTTCATTGCCCGTCTCCAGCACCGGAATTACCGGCTTTTCAGGCAGTCCTTTTCCGCATTTCCCGCAGAATTTCGCGTTATCCTTGATGCTCTCTCCGCAATATGGACAATAACTCATGTTTTTTCCTCCAGACGATATTGAACTTCACGTAACAACCGAATCGTTTCCAATTACGGCTGTTGATTTGCATATATAATATATTTGTATAAAACATTGATATATCATTTATTTTCTTGTATTACCAAAGCATATCAATACGACAAATGGTTTGTCAATACTTTTAGAAAAAATAGTGTAGTTTTGTGTCGATATACGCAAAAATACCGCGAGATTTAAGTCCGCGGTATTTTTATCTATGCTGCCATAAACTATACGCTTTCGAGATAAATCAGGACGCCCGCGCCGTCGGAGTTACCGCTCTGTGTCAGGTTCAGCCCCGCGTTCATCAACAGCGCGCCGGAATACGTTTCGCCCTCAAAGCTTTCCTTGTAGTATTTATCCGGATCAAGACCTTTCAGGCGCACGATACGGCTCTGGCACTCGTAGCGGCGCATGGTGATAAAGGTGAAAAGCGCCTCGTTTTTATCCTCTGAGACATAGCCCCACGCGCAGCGGTAGGGGTCCTCAAACGGTGTGGTGAGACGGTACAGGTCGCCGTAATGAATAATATTGTAGTATTTATGATATTCGGCAATCTGCTGCCTGATAACGGTTTTTTCGGCGTCGGTGAGCTTATTCGGGTCGAGCTCATAACCAAAGGTGCCCGAGAGGGCGACATAGCCTCTTGTCGTCAGATCGGCGCGTTTGTTCGCGGAGACATGCGCGCCTACAGCGGAAACGGGATAGCACATCGACGTACCGAACTGGATGGAGAGGCGCTCGATGGGGTCGGTGTTGTCGCTGCACCAGATCTGGGGCGAATAATAGAGCATCCCGGGGTCGAAACGTCCGCCGCCGCCGGAACAGTTTTCGAGCAGAATATGCGGAAACGCCGCTGTAATACGCTCCATCAGCTCGTAAGTGCCGAGGACAAAGCGGTGAAAGACCTCCTTTTGCCGCTCTGGCGGCAGAAGCGCACTTCCGACCTCGGACAGGTTGCGGTTGAAATCCCACTTGAGATAATCAATCTTGTTGTTACTCAGGACCGCCGCCATCTGCTCAAAGAGGTTGTCGCGCACGTCCTCGCGGGACATATCCAAAACGTATTGGAACCTGCCCAGCGAGCTTTCGCGCCCGGGCACATGCAGGTACCAGTCGGGGTGCGCCCTGAACAGGTCGGAGTCGGGCGAGATCATCTCCGGCTCATACCAGATACCGAATTTTAGTCCCAGCGCGTTGACCCGCTCAATCAGAGAGCCAAGCCCGCCCTTGAGCTTATCCTCGTTGACCGTCCAGTCGCCTAACGAACACATATCATGATTGCGCTGCCCGAACCAGCCGTCGTCCATGACGAGCATTTCGATCCCGAACTCCTTAGCCCTTTCGGCAAAGGAGACGAGCTTATCGTCGTCAAAATTAAAAAACGCAGCCTCCCAGCTATTGATGAGCAGCGGGCGCTTTTTATGCTTCCACTCGCCGCGGATCAGATGATTCGCGTACAGCTTGTGGAAGGTACGGCTCATGCCGCCCAGTCCTTCGTCACTGAATACCATGACCGCCTCCGGCGCCGTAAAGGCTTCGCCGGGTTCGAGCCGCCACGAAAAATCAGTCGGATTGATGCCGACGAGCACGCGGGTCATCTCGTTGGCGTCTGCTTCGACATCGATGGCGAAATTGCCGCTGTAAACGAAATTGAAGCCGTAAACCTCGCCGAAATCCTCGGTCGCCTTGTCGTCGGCAAGCGCTAAAAAGGGATTATGCTGGTGGCTCGAGGAGCCGCGCTTGCTGGCTATCGACTGGAGCCCGTGCGCGACGTGCCGAACGGCTAAAGAACGCTCCTTGCCCCACTGACCGTAAAGATGCACCATATTGTACCGCATAGTCGGCAGATCCAGCGCCATACTGTACACACGCTCGAGCTCCATCACGCTGTCGGAAATATTTTCAATCCGGACGCTGCGCATCATCGCGCCGAACTCCTCAAAAACCGTATACAGAAGAACCGCTCTCGCGCCCGTTACGGCGTCCTCCGTTATGATCTCAAGCGTTTCGGCTTCGTCGTCATCATTGACATACAGCGCGGGTAAACCCTTTAAGGACGGCTTGCCTTTATAGATTTTGTGGCTGACATAGCGGACGTCGGTGGACGTGTTGCCGTCGGCGTTTTTAACGGACAGCGCGGATATACGCATATCGCCGGTGCCGTTGCACGGGTATTCGAGCGGGAACACATCCGCCGAAAAGCCGTCGCAGAGGTTCGGGTTACCGGGGGAAAACGACGCGTAGGTGTTTCTGTATGCCAGATGCTCTGCGTGAATATCCGGAATCCTCGCCCCGTAGTACAGGTGGACAAGGTACTCCTCGTCGTATATCTGAATGAGATAACTGGAAGTTTTGGTATCCAGTTTGAAAATCCTGCTCTTTTGATCATAAATAATGCTCATTTTTTCTCCTCCGTTTCGTTATCAAATATAGTATATTTTCTCCGTAAAATCAAGCGATGCGCAATATTTGAGTTTTTATTGATTTTTCGACGATTTCTGTTACAATGGAATGACGGGAAACGGGGTGAAAGGTTGAAAGATTCATCTTTCAACCCCGAAGTTTTGTCCTTTCGTATCATAGGTGAGGATGCGAATCGGCTTCGCCGACCGGACAAAACTTCCGCCTCGCTTAGAAAGGATGGTCATAACAGTGAAAGCGTTCGAAAAATACCATCCGGCAGCGCTGCTGACGTACTTTTTGGCGGTCACACTGTTTCCGATGTTCTTAAATAATCCCTTTATTCAGGGTTTATCGCTTTTTGGCGCACTCCTGCTATGTCCTGTTTTTTTCAGTAAACGCGAGCTGCTGCGCGGCGCGGGCTACATTATTATGTTTATGATTCTGATAACCGTGACCAATCCCCTGTTTTCGCACAACGGGGCGACCGTACTGTTCTTTATAAACGACAGCGCGGTGACCCTTGAGGCGCTCGTCTGCGGAGCGGGCAACGCGCTGACTATAGCGGCGGTAGTTTTGTGGTTTCAGATTTTAAGTCAAATCATGACAAGCGACAAATGGCTCGCCCTGACGGGTAAACGCCTGCCGCGTCTGACGCTCGTGCTCTCTATGGCGCTGCGTTTTGTTCCGCTCTTTACGCGGCGGCTGAAAAAAGTCCAAAGCGCGCAGAAAACCTTGGGCTTCTACGCTTCTGACAATTATCCGGACAAGCTGAAAAGCGGTCTCAACGTCTTTTCGATCCTTGTCGCCTGGTCGCTTGAAAACGCGGCTGAAACGTCGTTTTCCATGGATGCCCGCGGATACGGTCTGCCCGGGCGCACACAGTTTACACAATTTCATTTCGGCCGCGGGGACCTGTTTCTGCTTATTATAACTGTACTGACAACCGCTTTCGTTTTGTTCGGCGCCGCGCGCGGCGCGGCGGACTTCGCCTATTATCCGACTTTGACGGTTACGCCGCTGTCGGGCTTTGCCGCGGCTGTCTATCTGCCGTACGCGGCGCTGGCGCTCATCCCGTTTTTCAGTGAATGCAAGGAGATTATCCGGTGGAAATACTGCGTATCGAAAATTTAAACTTTACCTACCCCCTTTCGTCTGTAAAAGCGCTGAACGGCGTTTCTCTTACGGTGTCCGAGGGTGAATTTATCGTTGTCTGCGGCGAATCGGGCTGCGGCAAGACGACGCTGCTCAAAACGCTGAAACGGGAGCTCGCGCCGCACGGTGAAAAGAGCGGGGATGTTTTTTTCCGCGGTACGCCCCTCGGTGAGCTTTCCGACCGGACAAGCGCCACTGAAATCGGGTACGTCTTTCAGGACCCCGACACGCAGATTGTCACCGACAAGGTCTGGCACGAGCTTGCCTTCGGCTTAGAAAACTTAGGGCTTCCTACAGCGGTCATACGCCGCCGCGTCGCGGAAATGGCGAGCTTTTTTGGGATTACCGACTGGTTTTCAAGCGACACCGACGTGCTGTCGGGCGGTCAGAAACAGCTGTTAAACCTCGCTTCGGTCATGGTCATGCAGCCTAAAGTTCTGCTGCTCGACGAGCCGACCGCCCAGCTCGACCCCATAGCCGCCGCCGATTTTATCGCCACACTGTTAAAGCTTAACCGCGAGCTCGGACTGACCGTATTGCTTGTCGAGCAGCGTTTAGAGGAAGTTTTTCCGCTTGCCGACAGAGTTGTCTTGATGGAGCAAGGCAAAATTCTACTGTGCGATACGCCGTCCGAAACGGCAAAAAAGCTTCGGCAGCTCGATGAAAACCATAAAATGCTCCGCGCTTTACCCAGCGCCGCGCGCATTTTTACGGCGCTCGGCGCTTTGGGCGACTGTCCGCTGACCGTTCGCGACGGACGGCATTTTTTAGCTGAAAATTATAGCGGCAAGTATATGCCCTTTACAGACGAAAAACGCGCTGTTTCGACAGAATCCGCTCTGGAGGTCAAGAACGCTTGGTTTAGATACGGTCGTGAAGAATCTGATGTACTTAAAGAGTTCAATTTCATCTTGTGTAAAGGTGAAATACTGTGCATTCTCGGGGGTAACGGTGCGGGCAAAACAACGGCGCTTAATGTCTGTGCCGGACTGCTGAAACCTTATCGCGGTTCAGTGCGCGTCTTCGGCAAAAAGCTTAAGGACTATAAAGCAGGCGCGCTGTACCGGCACACCCTCGCGCTTTTGCCGCAGAGTCCGCAGACGGTCTTTACCGCCGATACAGTCGGCGATGATTTAATGGTTATGCTGAACGCCGTCGGATGTCCGAAAGAGGAGCAGGCTAAAAAAATACAGGATATTGCCGAAAGGCTTTCCGTTTCTCACTTGCTTTCAAAGCACCCGTTTGACCTGAGCGGCGGCGAAATGCAGCGCTCTGCGCTTGCTAAAATTCTTCTGACCGAGCCGCGCCTGCTGCTGCTCGACGAGCCTACTAAGGGTATCGACGCCCATCTCAAGGCTATGCTGCGCGAAATTTTGCGGGATTTAAAAAAAGATGGCGTCACCGTGCTCATTGTCACGCATGACGTCGAGTTCGCCGCCGAAACAGCCGACGAATGCGCCCTTTTCTTCGACGGCGGCATTGTCTGCACCGAAGCGCCCGAACGCTTTTTTTCCGGCAACAGCTTCTATACCACCGCTGCCAACCGCATCTCCCGCGAAATTCTCGACGGCGCGGTGACGTGTGACGCCGTTGTCGCGCTCTGTAAGCAGTCCGGAGGAAACGCCGATGAATAAGCTGAAACCGCTGCTATTGCCTGCCCTCTGCATTGCCGCGGTCATTTTAGGCGCGCTTTTGTTCGACGACAAGCTCTATGCGTGGGTGTCGCTTTCCATAGCCGTGCTCACTATTGTACCATTTTTTCTGCGGTTTGAAAAAAACCGCACAAAAACTGTGCGGTTAATCATTCTGGCTGTAATGGTCGCCCTGTCGGTTTCCGGACGGCTTTTGTTTGCCGTCGTTCCGTTTTTTAAGCCCGTGACGGCGCTCGTCGTCATCACGGCGCTGACCTTCGGCGGCGAAGCCGGTTTTATGACCGGTGCGCTGACGGCTGTCCTCTCCAATTTTTATTTCGGGCAGGGTCCGTGGACGCCGTTTCAGATGGTCGTCTGGGGGACTATTGGTCTTGTCGCCGGATTACTTTGTGCTCCGTTGAAAAAGAGCCCCGTGTTGCTCTGTATCTTCGGCGTCCTGTCCGGCGTCGCCTACTCGCTCTGCATGGACATCTGGAGCGTGCTTTGGATGGATAACACCGTTGTTTTGGAACGGTATTTTACCGTTGTCGCGTCGTCGTTCCCCTTTATGGTCATCTACGCGGTCTCGAATGTCGTTTTTTTACTGTTTCTCGCAAAACCCATCGGCAAAAAATTGGAGCGTATTCATATTAAGTACGGCGTTTGATCGCTCATAAAAAACTCTATTGTGCCGCCGCGCATGAGATCGGCGGCTTTCAGGCGAAAACCCTCGATTTCTTTCCCGTTGAACAATACTTTTTTTACATAAATATGCGTGTCGTCCGCGTAATCGGCCTTGATTTCCAGTTCTCCTCCCGAGGAGAGCTGAATTTTTGCACTTTTCACAAACGGCGAGCCTATCAGCACCGTATCGCTGCCGGCGACCGGAAACAGCCCCAGAGCGCACCAGACATAATAGGAGGAGAGCGCGCCGGTGTCGTTGTTGCCGGGCAGCCCGCCGCGCCCTGTCGTAAACATATACTTCATGCCGGCGCGTATAACCTCGCACGTCCTGTCGTGGCGTCCGGCGTAAATGTAGGAAAACGGCGCTTCCATGTCCGACTCGTTGTTAAAGCCCTCGAACCGCCCGAGCTTAATCCCCTGTTCGACCGGCCTATAATCACGCGGGTCGCTCGGCTGTATCGTTTCAGGCTGACCGTAGCCGAAAAACCTGTCAAGCAGACGGACAAACCGCTCGTTCCCGTCCGCTAAAGCGATACGCTCGCTCATAGCGGCGGTCTGCCTAAAGGAATAATTGTACAGCGTGCCCTCGTAATAGACGGAGTTCTTGCGTAAAAGACCGCTCGTTTTCGAGTAGGCGATTTTCCATTTGTCGGCGTGGGGCTCCAAAAGCTGTGCGGTCACCGTGTCATTAAGTTCACGGGCGAGCGCCGCCGCGTAGGCGCAGCCGTCGGCCATATCGAGTAAAAACGTATGCGACGCGCACCGTCCCTTTTCGGTAAAGTCTTTTTTACCGTCGGAGAAAACGTCCGCCGCGATGACCTTCAGCATCCGTTTCGGATCGACGCGCAGCCCGAACCGGTACGCCGTGAGCAGCGCGTAAGCACCGAGCATACGCGCCTGCTGTGCCTCGTGCCCGCAGTCGGCGTTTAAGCCCATACTGTTCGGCAGCCAGCCTAAGGTCTCCCCCGTTTTAAGGAGCGTTTCGGCTATTCTTTCGCCCTCTTCCTTGCAGAGTAAAAAGATCAGCGGCAGGGCGGTCTTATACATATCCCACAGCGTGGCGAAGTCGAGCATGAACGCTCCGTCGCCGTACAGAAAGCTCTCGCCGCTCCAATCAGAGGGCTTGACAAGAGAGTGGTATAGGTTTGAATAAAAAATCTCGCGGATTTCGTCGCTGTCGGTCTCTATCGTAATTTTTGATAGCGTTTCATTCCATGTATCATACGCGCTTTTACGCGCCGCGTCAAAATCCTGCCGCGAAAGCGCGCAAGCCTTGGCGGTTTCTTCGTCCTTTGCGGAGATGGCTACAGCAAGCTCAACACAGGTCTGTCCGGCGGGCAGCTTCAGAAAAGCCTTACCGTTTTCGGCGGTGAATTCCCCCGTATTTGCCCGGACGGCGAAAAGGAGCGGCACACCCTCGATAACCGCGGATGCCTGCGCCAGAGCGCCGTCTGCCTTGACGGTCAGGCTGTCAACCGACTTAATCTCCCTGTTGGGAATTTTCAAACCGTTGTTCGTAAAGTCAACGACGATCTCACCGCCCTCCTCGGGGAATGTATAACGGTGCAGCGCAAGGCTTTTCGTGACGGTCAGCTCGCAGAGAATTCCCCTAAGGGTTACGCGGTAATAGCCCGTCTCGGCAAATTCGTTCTCAGCCTCTACGCGTTCCGGCGAATCAGTAAAACGCGGGGTGACGACCGCATAGTTATAATAGTATCCGACGGCGCCCGTGCCGCTGTGCTGCAGGTGTGAAAAACCGAGCAGTTTTTTTCCCCCTGAAAAATGCGCCGGACGCGAGTGGCTGTTGGGCAGATGGTCGCCGTAGCCGGTCGGATAACCACCCGAAAACGGCGCGGCGGTGATTTTAGAAAACGGCAGCGCCGCGGCGGGCGTCGTATTGCCGCAGCCCGCTTTTATAAAGAACCACCGCGCGGCTATTCCCTCCGGTTTTGGCAAATTGATCTCTCCGCAGCCCTGGAACACGTTGACATATCTGCATAAATCCATATTATCAGTCCTTTTCATTATCATATCAGTCTTTTCGTTCGCTGTCAACGAAAGCTCTTGATAAAAAATAAAGGTTATGCTACACTGACATTAGCGAGGAGGAATCATTATG
>CAYYFY010000031.1:0-11371 GCA_964471035.1 uncultured Eubacteriales bacterium | reverse complement strand
TTGAATAAAAGAGAGAACATGGCGATCATGCGCGGGAAAATTGATATGTCCGGCACTGTTAAAAACAAGATTACACGGCAGCATATTCTCTCTTGTGAGTACGACGACCTGTCGGAAAACAACCTTCTGAATCAAATCCTGAAAACGACGGTTTTAATTTTACTCCGTCATTTAAAAGTCGATGCGGAGTATAAGGACGCGCTTAAAAAAGAAATACTGTTCTTTTCTAATGTGGATACCATAGCACCGGCATCAATCCGATGGTCGTCAATTCGTTTCCAACGAAATAACCAGACCTACCGTATGCTCATCAGTATTTGTCAGCTTATTCTGGAAGGAATGCTTTTGACAACGGAACAAGGTGAGTACAAGCTGGCTTCTTTTATGGATGAGCGGAGGATGTGCCGTTTATATGAGAAATTTATATTGGAGTACTACAGCAAGGAGTTTCCCATATTACGCGTGAGCGCGTCGCAGATATCGTGGGCATTGGACGACGGCATAGGTACAATGCTCCCCGCGATGCAGAGCGATATTACACTTTCTCATGGAAACGAAGTGCTTATAATTGACGCAAAATATTATTCTCACACCACACAGGCTCAATATGATGTTCATACGCTTCATTCCGGCAACCTATATCAGATATTTACATATGTAAAGAATAAAGATTCAGAATTTAAGGAGAAACCGCATAAGGTATCGGGAATGCTTCTGTACGCGAAAACCGATGAAACAATCCAGCCGGACAATGAATATCGGATGAGCGGTAATAAAATAAGTGTGAAAACGCTGGACTTAAATCTGGAATTCGCGGAAATCGCCGCGCAGCTTGATTTGATTGTTAAAGAACATTTCGGTATTTCAGGTGAGACGTCTCAATAACCAAGGAATGATCAATTTTCACTCAGAAACGGTATAATATATTCAATGGCATCGGTTATCACATGACCGCGGTTTTCGAGTAAACGGATTTTAGCCGACGGGACGAACCGTGAAAGCCTTTTTGCCGACTGCTTTGCGTCAACAATATGGTCGTTTTCTCCGTCAATGAAGAGAACGGGCATATTGAGCTGTTGCAGTTGTTTATCCGCGAAGACGGGCAGATTCTGAATCGGGTTATAGCTTTCTACGATCAGATTCATAAATTCAAGGACTTCCTTCGGAATATCGTTTTCTCCGATGACGGCGGCATCGACCGGCGCCGGTTTTGCCGCCAATCGGCTTTGAGCGGCGCTGATGAATTGCGGGCGGATTTCCGCAAGACCGGCGGATGCTATTAAGATAAGCTTCTCAACGCGCTCCGGATACGCTGCCGCGAATTTGAGCGCCGTCCAGCCGCCGAGCGAATTGCCGATTATCACGGTTCTTTTAAGATCGAGCGCGTCAAGGACTTCCTTTAGCCAGAGCGCGAAGGCGTCCGAATTGAGGTCGGGTCTGTACTCTTCGCTGTTTCCCGCTTCGCCGATAATGTCAACGGCGTAAACCTTATAATCTGCGGACAGCGCCAAAATTTCCGGAAACCAGAACGCGCTGTTGCTGCAAGAACCATGTAAAAGAATAACAGGCGGATGACTGTCCTGCCCCGCCGTCAGCATAAACGTCCGGCCGAAGGTTGTTTCGACGAATTGCTGACCAAAAGGGAAGCGGCTGAGCACCCCGTTGTAGTAAGTCCGAAACATGTCCCGTTTTGCCTCTGACTTAAATACGCTGTTTTTCATAAAAACACTCCTTAATATTACCAATAATAATATAATAGGTAATAATAAGGAGTTTGTCAATTGGTTTTTAAAATTTAGTGGTCGTATTCGGCAATGGCGTTTAGAGTCTTGTTTCTATATGTGATAAATGTTATAATGTTCCACATAGAGATAAAAATAAATACATAGAAGGAGAGCCAAGAGATGAAAAATGCAATTGCCGTTATTCTGTTACTATGTTTTATTATGCTTTGCAGCTGTGACAAATCAGTTAAGAATGTTTCTGTTGATTATGGAAAATCGGAGATTTATTTTTCGCAAGATATGGATTCCGCTATTGACGCGATAAAAAAAGAGTTTTCTTCATGGAGGGGCTGCGAGCTTCATTCGATTACTTTTGCGGGCGATGATATTTGCAAAAAGAATGTCGATTACTGCAACGAGTTAAAGAAAGACGCCGGTTATGATGAATGCATCGTTTTCACGTCATCGTTTCATTCGCCTAAAAACAAAAGTGAAGGTTTAACGCCGGATGAAGAATATACAGGCTGGAGTTGGTATTTGGCCAGAAAAGATGATGGAGCGTGGACATTGCTTACGTGGGGGTATGCGTAAGGGTAAGTAAGATCAGACAGGGATTGAAGGTGCAGGATATCGTATACTTAAAAATTTTTATATTGCCGGAGAAAAACCTTAATAACCCGCATATCTATCCCTACCATGTCTTTGTCGATAAAAGCGAAAAAGTCCTTATGTTTTCGCCCATTACTGTTTTTTATGGGAATAACGCGTCCGGAAAATCGACGCTTTTGAACATTATCGCCAATACGCTTATGATAGAAGGTAAAGAGTATGCCGTCAGCAATACATACGGAAAAACGCAATACTTTTCGGATTTCATAAGCGAATGCAGTTATGAATTGGGCGAGGACGAATACGGAAAGCGGCTCAAAGGAATACCCGCGCAAAGCCGCTATATCAAAAGCGAAGATATTTTGTACGAAATCAAGAAAATACAGCAGGAAGGTGTTTTGGAGGACGGTTATATTTATGAACACGTCAGGCGCGGCTTGACGAAAGAACAGATTGACGAGTTCCGGCATTCGAAAGAAACGCGGAAACAAATGGAGTTCATGAAATTCGCGCAGGAGAAATATTCAAACGGAGAAACAACGCTGCAGATGCTGGAGGATTACCTAGAGCCGGACGCGCTGTATCTGCTGGATGAACCGGAGGTTTCCCTGTCTCCGGCCAATCAGGTATTGTTGGCGGAGAAGATAAACGGCATGGCAAGGCTTTTAGGGGCACAATTTATCATTTCTACCCATTCACCGTTTATGCTGGGGACGCTGAACGCGAAAATCTATAATCTCGATTCCCGCGATATGGATGTCGTCAAATGGACAGAGCTTGAAAATGTACGATATTTTTATAATTTTTTCATGGAACGCAGACAGGATTTTCAAGGATAAAAAAGGAGTTACGATAATGACATATGAGTTTGATGCAGAGATTAAACGGCTTGAGGGTAAAATCCAGTGGAGCGTCTTTTATTTTCCCGAATCCGCCGAAGAATGCTTTGGCTCAAAGGGGAATATTCCTGTCAAAATCACGGTGGACGGACACCCCTTTGACCATACGCTCCTCGGTTCCCGAAACGGACATTATCTTGTCTACAACGAATTTATCCGCCGTGCCGTCGGCAAAGAGATGGGCGACAGCGTACACGTTACCTTGGAGAAAGACGATCAACCGCGAATTTTTACAGTTCCGGCTTATCTCGAAACGATTTTTAAAAATAGCGGCGTTTTTGAGGCTTTTCTGAAACAGCCGGATTATCTGAAGCGCGAGCAAATCAACAAAATTGAGCTTGCGAAAAAGGAAGAGACCAAAACGAACCGGATCCAAAAGCTTATTACAGGGTTGGGAAGCAAATAAGGCCGTTTGTCCGAATTGCAGCAATTAAAAAATGGGAATGATATAAATGGCTGGGCTTAGACCGTTAAACCACACGGGAACTGTTTGTCTTAAGACAGAGAGGCTTGTTTTGCGTCCGACGTCTGTCGCCGACGCAGAGCAAATGTACAACAACTGGGCGTCGGACCCCAAAGTAACCAAATATCTTTTCTGGGAACCGCATGCCGATATTGAGGTGACCAAAGGCGTCCTTGCCGATTGGAATAAGAAAAACGAAAAGCCGGATTACTACCATTGGGGGATCGTGCTCAAAGAAACCGGACAGATTATCGGCGCGGGCGGGATTGTCGGCGGGATAAATGAAAAACACCGCAGCGCGGATTTGGGGTATTGTCTGGGTCGCGCTTACTGGGGGAAGGGCTATATGAGCGAGGCCGTCGCCGCGATGATCGCCTACTTGTTTTGCACCGTAGGATTAAACCGTATTGCCGCCAGCCATGACACGGACAACGTCGGTTCGGGGCGTGTTATGCGAAAATGCGGCATGACTTTTGAGGGGATACAGCGTCAGGCGCATTATTGCGAGCGGCGCGGATTCTATGATTCGGCTTGTTATGCCATACTGAAAACCGATTTCGAAAAAAATTCTAATGCTGAATACGATTGCGAAGGTGACGGCGAATGAATAAAATTTCAATCCGGTTTTTTGATGATAAAGAAGTCAGGGCTGTTTGGGATGATGATAATTCCAAATGGTGGTTCTCCGTGCTTGATATAGTCGGCGTTTTGCGTGACGAAAGCGATTATCAAAAAAACCGGAATTATTGGAAATACCTTAAAACAAAGTTGATAAAAGAAAATAACGAGTTGGTTAGCAACACTAACCAACTGAAATTAACAGCCGCCGACGGCAAGAAATATCTTACAGATACATTTGATTTTAACGGCATCATTGAGCTTGCGAAAAATTTTCCAAGCAAACAGGCAAACCGTTTTATCGAATGGTTCACATACAGCGACGAAACGATTGACGGCAAGAGCAAGTCGAAAGCGTACGCCCTGTTTGACAGCTCGTTGCTTGATACCGTCGAAGTCGGCACAGTCAAAGGCTTACAGCAGATTCACGGCTATCTTTTCGGAGGGCTTTATGATTTCGCGGGGCAAATCAGGACGCTCAACATCGCCAAAGGCGGTTTTCGATTTGCTCCCGCGCGGTTTTTGGACAATACGCTGAAAATGATTGAAAAAATACCCGAAAGCACTTTTGACGAGATAGCGGACAAATATGTTGAAATGAATGTCGCGCATCCCTTTATGGAGGGCAACGGCAGAAGCGCGCGCATCTGGCTTGACCTGATTCTGAAAAGGAATCTGCGGCTTTGCGTGGATTGGAGCTGCATCAATAAAAAAGATTACCTTGACGCCATGCGGGAAAGCACGATGGACGCTTGCAAGATAAAGGCGTTATTACAAAACGCTTTGACGGACAAAATCAACGACCGCGAAACGTTTATGAAGGGAATAAACTATTCCTACTATTACGAACAGGAAGACGAGATTACGGGATAATGTATCGCGGCACTAAGATAAGCACTAAGTCGAAAGGGTAAACAACAGAGTATGCAAGCCGATATTATCGCTGATTTAAAAGACAGTTATGGGCTGACTTGCAATCAAATCATCCCTGTTACAGGTGGCTTCCTGAATCTGAAATGGAAGATTTCCACTGAAAAAGGCGAACTGCTTCTAAAGCAATACAGCGCCGAGCGGTTTCGCGGAGAACAAATTGAGCGGATCGAATCCGCGCTGCGGCGGCAGGTCATCCTCGAAAAAAACGGCGTTCCCTGCCCGTTTTTATGGCAGCGCGAAGGACGTATCATCCGTTGGCTGGATGATAAAACGGCGTATATGGTCATGGACTTCTGTACGGGAAGGACAGAAAGCGCCGGCACGGTCACCGTAACGCAAATGCGCAGCCTCGGCAGCGCCTGCGCCGTTATGCACAAGGCGTTTTCGGAGCTGCCGGAGCCTTTGGACAAGAGCCTGCCCTCTTTTGGCGGGTATACGACGGATTCGCTATGGGAAAACTTTTACTCCCGTATGGCGAAATGCCCGCCGGACGCTCCCGCCGCATACCAAAAAGCCCTGTTTGAACTGGAGCCGGTTTTAAATCGGCTGGACGCCGGATTTTTTGACAGGTTCCCAAAGGGCTTCGCCCATGAGGATTTTCAGTCCGGCAACATTTTATTTCATGCCCGCGGCGTATCCGCTATTGTCGATTTCGACCGCAACGGCTACAGCTTTCCCCGGCACGATATAGGCAGGGCGATCCTGTCTTTCGCGCTTGAGGGCGGTACTTTGAACGGTGAAAAGATACGCGCTTTCCTCGAAGGCTATTCACGCCATTCAGCGCTGACGTTACCCGATATAGCGGACGCTTTGCGGCTCTCGTGGTGTATTGAAACGCCGTGGTGGATACAGCCGGAATTTTTCGGCGAATGCGGCGCGGTCCCGAAGCGTTTCAAAGAGGAAATGCTCTGGTTGACGGAGCATTGGTTTGAGATAGAGTCGATAGTGTGTTCTTAATTTGTCGGAGCGGGAGCCTTTACGATAATCAATTCCAGGGTTTCGTCGTGCAGGTTTTTAACGTTCATTTTCGTCTGAAACGGAATTTTGAGTAAGGTTTTGGCTTCGTATTCATGAACATCCTGAGCATCAAGACCGATGGAGAGCCTGCCGCGCACCACGGTCATATAGACATTGGAATTCGAAAAGTGCTCCGGCAGCCCCTCGCCTTTATTGAACACCATGTGCAGATAATGCACGTTTTCGTCGAATACGACTTTTTCAACAGCCTTTTCATCGCCTTTTGATAACGCGAATACCTGTTCAACCATTGTAGTACGCCTCCAAAATTTTTTTATAGTATACCTCTTGTGCGGTACTGCAGACAAGTATAGCCTGTTTTGTCCGCGAAGTATGTTGGAATTACAACATACTGAAATTAACTTTTAAATACTATGTAACAAAATCCGCTTTTTTACCACTAACGCTAAGAAAGGGAGGAAGGTTGAAAGATAAATCTATCAACCCGAAGTTTTGTCCTTTCGCATCATAGGTGAAGATGCGAATCGGTTTCGCCGACCGGACAAAACTTCCGCCTCGCAGAGAAGGATGGTCATATTTGTGACAGATATTGAAGCTTTGTATAAAGCATACAGCGACGATATTTATAAGCATTTATGTTGGCTTACGCATAATCCCGACCTTTCTGAAGACCTTTTGCAGGAAACGTTTTTACAGGCGATCGGAAGCATTCGATCCTTTCGTGGCGACAGCAGCGTGAAAACATGGCTTTTTTCCATCGCGCGCCATGTATGGATCGGGCATTTGCGAAAGAGTAGGCTTATCACCGCCGACGGGGACGTCAGCAAATTCGTTATTGCCGCGGATTATGATAACGGTCTGCAAAACAAAGAGACGGCTGAAAGGATTTTCGCATTGATAGCGGCTAAGGACGAAAAGACGAGAGCGATCTTTTTCATGCGAATAAACGGATACAGCTATCACGAAATATCCGAAAAAGTCCGTGTCAGCGAAAACTCCGCCAGAGTTATCGATTTCAGAACAAAGAAGTGGATAAAAGAAACCTTAATAGAGGAGGGGTACCTGTAATGGCTCATTGTGATGTGGTGAAAGACCTGATTCCGCTTGTCAATGACGGCGTCGCCAGCGATGAGAGCCGAAAGACAGTGTATGACCATTGCGAGAGCTGCGGGGATTGTAAAAAGCTTCTGTCCGCCGAGCTTAGCTGTCAGCCGAAAGACGAAAAAATCGTTAAAGCGCTTAAAAGAAGTGTTTTTACAACCCAGCTTGCCATCGTGTCTGCCGGTATTTTAATCGGCATTTGGTTTACCGGCTCCAATAACACGTTTTATAATTTTTATATCATGCCTATTGTCGGCGGACTGTCCTGTTTCATACTGCGTAAAAAGAGCCTGTACGTGCCTTTGGTTGTCTTCGTTCTGACGGAGCTTTTTCAGATTTTGAAAGAAATCCCGTATATGGAATCGGGGATTGTCGAAAATCTGCGCGGCTTAGGTATTCTGCTTAACGCGACGTTGCCGTATGCGGGTTTCTACGCATTGCTTTGCGCCACAGGTATAGCGATATTCTATTTATTAAGTTATGCGTTTGGGAGGGATAAACATTGAAAAAGAAAATGATATTACGGATTTTTGCCGGTATAGCCGCTGTTTTGCTGATACTGACCGTATTCTTTGCCGCCGATTTGTTTATAGGGAATCCTGTATCTAAAAACAGAGCGAAAAACAAAGCCGCCGCATATATCCATAATCAATACGGCGGTTTGAATTTAGAAATCAAAGAGGTCGTCTATAATTCCAAAGACGGATCATACGCGGTGTCTGCTTATTCAGAAACAAGCGTGGATACCCACTTTTCCCTGAGTTACAAGGACGGAGAAATAGTTAAGGACGATTACGCGGTCACAGTCCTCTCTGGCATGAACACGATGGATAGATTTTGCGGTGAATATGAAAAGAGCTTAACGCCGCTGATTCAAGAAAAAACGGGAGCGGTTACCGATATATCCGTCATGCCGGAAAAGCTCGACTCGTATGATGTCGAGCTTGACGCGGACCTTGATAAAAAGCTGACTGAAAATGTTCATATCGACATCCGGTGCAGCGGGGGTACAAACGCGAAATTTTTCGCTGAGGTGTTAGTGACCGCCTACGGCGTCATGAAAGAAAACGGATACGCCGCGGCGGAATTCAGCATTATCGGTCAACTGGAAACGGCGTTGGCAGAGCTTAAGGGAATTACGCCCGCGCATATTGAGGGCAAGAATCTTGAAGCGGCTTTACAAAAAGCGATAACGGACGGAGAATATGACGGAATTACGGCTTTCAGTAAAGGACAGAAATAACATACCGGAAGGTGAAGTCAAATGATTTTTTTTCATACCTACGAGGCGGACTATTGGGCGGGTCTTCAAAAACACAGCCTGCTCGGCACGGACACGGGCATAAAGCTCACGCAGTGCGCCGGCATGGGACCGGGGGACATGTTCAATGTCGCCGCGTCGCCCGATTCAAGGCTTCATCGCCTGATAAGCGAAGCCAAAAGCCCGTTTTACATTGACAGGCTGCAGGGCGGGTCCTTCTATTATTCCTATCCGTTTGATACGGCGCTGCTCGAGGAATACGACACGCTTTTAGGCGATGATTTTTACGGTTTTCAGATGCACGAATGGGCGTCGAATTATAAGCAGGACTGGGTGCGGATAACGGAAAACATAAGCGGCACGCCGATGACAGCTGAAAATATTTTTTCGGCTATCGAACGCGTTTCGCCCGACAAAGAGAATATTTATCTCGAAGCGGGCACGCCTCTTGAGTACAGCCGTTTATCGTTCCCCGCGTCGCCCGACGAGCTGCTCTTACAGCTGCGCGCGCATTACCGCAAACGGATGCGGCAGACGGGCGGCCGCCTATTGCCGTGTGACAGTTATTTCTATGCTGTCCGTATGGAGCTGGAAGAGGGTACAAAGCGCATCATGCCGGAGGTCGGCGCGCAGATCCCGCATATGCGCGTACAGATGGCGCACGCGAGAGGGATGTGCAAAGCGTACGGCAAGCCGTTCGGCGCGTATTATGAGCCGTGGGGCGGCAAGCCCTTCAGCGTCGTGGTTTCGCGCCGCGATTCCTCCCAAAACGAATGGCGTATCCGGCAGGAGAATTTTCCGTTTTCCTTCAATGAACAAATCGGCATGGGCGGCTCGTCGCGCCTTTTGCAGCGCCGCATATACGCGTATGCCTCTTTAAGCGGCGCGGAATTTTTGGCGGAGGAATGGGGCGCCGTCAACACCTTCGAGGAATGGACGGATTTCACGCTTTCCGCCTACGGCAAGGTCAAAAAAGCGTTTTTAGACGACGCGCGTCGTTTGGGCAACTTCGGCAAACCCTTTGCCCCCGTGGCGATTGTACTGCCGAAAACCCTGCCGGTACTCGACCTTTCAAGTATTAAACAACAGGGCGGTGAAAACTATCTTGGATATCCCTTAAGCGGCGGTAAGCTTTCCGAAATGCAAACCGTGTCAAGGGCGCTCTATGCCATTTTCGGACGTAAAAACGCCTTGGGCAACGAGGGGCACGTCATGGAAAACAGCGGCTTCGGCGACTATTTTGACATTGTGTATGAGGACACGCCGACGCTTTCGCAATATGACATTCTCGTAAATATGACTTGCAAGGACAAGCTTTCCGCCGCGTCCGACCAAACCGTCATAGACGCCCGTGAACCGGACGAGATGTGCCGCGCGCTGCGCGAAACACTGAAAACCGTTTCGCCCGTATGGACGGACAGTGATATTCATTATACCCTCTGTCAAAACGGCGATACATGGACCTTAGGTCTTTTCAACAACGAGGGCGTCACCCGCTCGGTCGAAAAGGGCGACGAGCGCGACAAAGCGGCGACCCTGAAAGCTCAATTTTATTTTCGCGCACCCTGCACGCCCCGTCTGTTCTGCGCTGCGCCCGACGACTGCGCTATAGAGAAAATCAGCGACACCGCCTACGCGTTCACGCTGACGGCCGGGTCCATGGCCATTGTACAATTCTGATACGCGGAAAGGCGTCGGTATGAAATTCATTCAAAAAGTCAAAACCGCGTCCGCGACGGAACACGTCCCGCAACGCCGCAGAGCATGGGAAATCGATTTGATAAGAGGATTGTGCATACTCTATGTGACGGTTTACCATTTTGCTTTTATAACAGCCGAAATAATAGAAATGAACACGCCTTTCGGCATTCGCGTCGGCGAGTTTTGTTCCGACTTGCTCTATGCAAAAGGCAGCTTCTTTGAGACGATCCATTACCCCATCGTCTATGTTCTGTTTTTCATCTCGGGGGTGAGCAAGCAGTTCACGCGCAACGATCTTTTAAGGTTCAGAAAAGTCGCCGTCGCCGCTCTGCTCATAACCGCCGTTATGGAGACAGCCGGTCTGTTGCTGCCGCAGCTTTTAGGCTTACAAATACGCTTTGGCGTATTGCACTCCATCGCGTCGGCAATGCTTCTCTTTTGGGCGATGGAAAAGGCGGCAGATGCCCTAAGTAAAAATAATCATAAAACACGCGTGATTTTTAACGCGCTATTTGCTATAATCGGAGCAGCCGCGATTCTTATAGGGACAGTCTATATGGATAACGAAACGGCTTCGCCCCCAAAATGGCTGTTCTTCCTTGTCACCTCGCCCACAGGCTATAAAATGTCCCCCGGCGACTTTTTCCCCATTCTTCCCTATGGGGGGTATTACATCTTCGGCGCGCTTGCCGGAAAATTTGTTTATGCCGATAAAACAGGTTTATTTTCGGCGCAATGCCCGCTATGCTTAAAACCGTTCTGCTGGTGCGGAAGATACAGCTTGCAAATCTATTTTGCCGGTCCGGTTTTATCGGGATTGATTTTAGGCGTTCTGTCGGTTCTGGGTTGGATTTAAAATGATAAAGAGGTGTCGGTATGAACTTGATAGTTAAAGCTCCGGAAACCATGTCCTCAAAGGAGCGCGTCCTTAAGACCTTCGCTCTGGAAAAGACCGATAGGGTCACTATTGGTTACGACACCAACGACGGCATCCACCGGCGGCTTTCGCAGGCGCTGGGCATACCGGACGGCGATATGGAATTGGTAAGGCGGGCTCTCGGCGTGGATTATCGGGGCGTCGGCG
>CAYYFY010000030.1:0-11580 GCA_964471035.1 uncultured Eubacteriales bacterium | reverse complement strand
GCTGATCATCTTCGGCTATCTCGGCTCGCTGTACGCAGCCGGAGCAAATTATATGATAATACCATTCGCCGGCAGCGTCGATATGGGGTATTTCTTCTGGTTTTTCGGGGTGTTCGTCATCTACTGTACGGTCAATGCCGTCAATTTTACCGACGGTATCGACGGACTCTGCGGCGCGGTGACCATAACGGCGGCTGTCGGGTTTCTGCTCGCCGCGGCGCTGCGTAACTACTTCGGTGTCAGCGTACTCGCCGCGGCGTTAGCGGGAGGATGCGGCGGATACCTCGTCTGGAACTGGAATCCTTCAAAAATCATCATGGGCGACATAGGCGCGCTCTTTTTAGGGGGCATGATCGTCGCGTTTGCCTACGCGGTGGACTGTCCGCTGCTCATTCTGCCCATCGGTATCATCTATTGCATTGAGTTTGCCTCGGACATCATTCAGATCGGTTATTTCAAGGCGACCAAAGGCAAACGCGTCTTTAAAATGGCGCCGATACACCATCATTTTGAAATGAGCGGCTGGAAAGAGAAGAAAATTGTATGGGTTTTCACGGGAATCAACATAATCGGCGTGATTGCCGGTATTTTACTCGTATATTACGGCAATCCTAAGTAACAAGAAACCCCAATCGGAGGAATAGCGATGGAAAAAAAGCGAAAAAAGGGGATAAGCGCCTACTTTACAAATCGGGAAATGGATATTCCGTTTCTCATTCTTGTGCTGATCATATTGACGGTCGGGCTGATCATGCTCTTTTCCGCCAGTTATACCTACGCCTATTACAACGAGGATGGCCGCAGCACCTATTATTTCGTCCGCCAACTGGCGTTCGGCGCGGTGGGAGTCGCCGCTATGCTGTTTATTTCCAAAATCGACTACCACTATTTCAAGGCGATAGCTGTTATCGGCTACGGCGTCTCCATTCTCCTTCTGATAGCCGTCCTGTTTTTACCGGAGGTCAAGGATGGTTTTAAGCGCTGGATATTGATTCCGGGCATCAACATGACGTTCCAGCCCTCGGAGGTCGCCAAGATGATGCTCATCATGTTCTGCGCTTACGGGCTCGATAAGGATCATAAAAAAATAACCGGAAAATCCCGCAGCGACGCTTTGGTTGTCAAAAAGATGTCGCAGCTGTTCAACCACGAATTCAAAACACGAGCCAGTACCGTTTCCCTGTACTTCTACCTCGGCGTCATTGGGGTAACCGCAGGTCTCGTGGCAATTGAAAACCATGTATCCGGCATGATTCTGATGGCTGGCATCGGCGTCATTATGATGTGGCTCGGCGAGTTCAACAAGACGCTGTTTATACTCGGTTGCGTCGGGGCGGGAGTGCTTGTGCTGCTGGTTGTGTTCAAGCCCGATCTACTTGAGGAATACGCGGGAGAACGTATCACCGCGTGGCTGGATAAAGCCTACGAGCCGCGCGGAGCGCGCTGGCAGATCAATCAATCGCTCTACGCCATTGGCTCGGGCGGATTGCTCGGTACCGGCCTCGGCAATTCCATGCAGAAGCATTTGTATGTTTCCGAGCCGCAGAACGACTTTATTTTCGCCATTGTCAGCGAAGAGCTGGGATTTATCGGCACGACCGTCATTATGCTTTTATTTGCGTTGCTCATATGGCGCGGCGTCATGATCGGCGTCTACGCGCGCGATAAGTTCGGCGCGCTGCTCTCCATGGGTATGGTGTTTCAGGTAGGGCTTCAGGTCATCTTAAATGTTGCGGTCGTCACCGACACGATTCCGAACACCGGCATCGGCTTGCCGTTTTTCAGCGCGGGCGGAACCTCGCTTTGTATTCTGCTCGCGGAGATGGGCATCATTTTGTCGGTTTCGCGGTTCTCTCGCAATACGAAAGCCGTCGTAAGAAAACCGCAAAGGAACAGCCCTGAGAGCGTGAAGGGAGCGACGGTATGAGGGTGTTGTTTGCCGCGGGAGGTACGGGCGGGCACATCAATCCCGCGCTGGCTGTCGCCGGTGAGATCAGACGGCGGTACCCGAACGCGGCGATCCTGTTTGTCGGGACAAAGGAAAAAATGGAAGCGAGGCTCGTTCCGGCGGCTGGGTACGATTTTAAGACCATCCGCATCAGCGGCTTTAAAAGGGGTTTTTCGCCCTCGGAGATAAAAGAAAACCTGCTGACGGTAAAGCGTATGTTCACAGCGTCGGCTCAGGCGAAAAAAATCATTAAAGAATTCAAGCCGGACGCGGTCGTCGGCTTCGGGGGATACATCAGCGGTCCCGTTGTGCGCGCCGCTGAAAAAATGGGGATCCCCACCGCCATTCACGAGCAGAACGCGTATCCCGGCGTCGCCAACAAGGCGCTTGCCCGCCGCGTGGACAAAGTCATGCTGACCGTATCGGCTGCCGCCGACCGCATGACCTGTAAAAACCCGCCGGTGGTCACGGGAATGCCGGTACGCGCCGAATTGCTTAATGCCGACCGTGATTTTTCGAGGGCGGAGCTTGGTATAACCGGCGATGTGCCGCTGATTCTTTCGATGGGCGGAAGTTTAGGCGCGCGCGCCGTCAACGAGGCGATGGTGGAGCTAATCGCTCATAAAGCGAAGAAAAACGACTGCATATTCATCCACGCCATGGGGCAGTATGGTCTCTGGGTGCCCGATAAGCTCAAGGAGAAGAGCGTTGATACAAACAGCGCGCCCAACGTACATATACGCGAATACATCGATGATATGGCGCGGTGCCTGTCGGCAGCCGACCTTGTCATCGGCAGAGCCGGAGCCTCGTCGCTTTCGGAAATTGAGGCGCTGGGCAAGGCGTCGATCTTAATCCCCTCCCCGAACGTCACCGAAAACCACCAGTATCACAATGCTATGGCGCTCGCCGAAAAAAGCGCGGCGGTGCTCATCGAGGAAAAGGACTTAACCGGCGAGCGGCTGATCAGGGAGGTGGACGCGCTGCTTTCAGACAGAGCACGACTTAAAAGCATCGGTGACAACGCCAAAAAACTTGCCATAACAAACGCGCAGGAGAAAATCGCCGACATCGTAGAAATCCTTATAAACAAGGGTCAGTAACAGCAAAAGCGCCGTCTGCATAGTATGAGAGCAGTGAAAAACTGCTTTTTCATACTTGAAGGGCGTGATTGACAGTGGCATTTCTGACCGTAAACGGAGGTCGGCCAATCAGCGGGGAAGTCGAATGTCAGGGCAGCAAAAACAGCGCGCTTCCTATCTTAGCAGCCTGCATCCTTGTCAGGGGTAAGAGCGAGATACATAATTGTCCGCAGCTGTCGGATATCGGGGCGACCATCAATATTTTGCGTCATCTCGGCTGCGACGTTGATTTTCTCGGTAATACCGTCATCGTTGACAGCACGAATGCCGGAGGCTTTGAAATCCCTCAGAAGCTCATGCACGAGATGCGTTCCTCGGTCATTTTCCTCGGCGCTATTCTCGGCAGGTACGGCCGCGCGGTCGTATCGACGCCGGGCGGCTGCGAAATCGGGCTGCGGCCGATTGACATGCATCTGTCGTCGATGAAAAAATTCGGCGTCGAGATTTGCGAGGAACACGGCGTCCTCGACTGTAAGGTCGAAAAAGGGCTTAGAGGTACGCAGATCAATCTGAGGCTGCCGAGTGTCGGAGCGACGGAAAACATCATTCTCGCTGCGGCGACCGCCAAGGGGACAACGACGCTGCACAACGCCGCGCGCGAGCCGGAAATCACGGACCTTGCCACGTTTCTCAATGCCTGCGGGGCGAAGATTACCTGCGGCTCCGACGGCACCGTCATCATCGAGGGCGTCAAAACACTGCACGGCACGTCTCACGACGTGATCCCTGACCGGATCGTCTGCGCAACCTTTTTATGCGCCGCCGCTATGACGGGGGGCGACATCACCGTCAGCAAAGCGATGCCGTCGCATTTGAGCGGCGTCCTGCCGCTGCTTGAGGAGATGGGCTGCTTTGTCGGCTGCGGTCAAAATCAGATCCGGCTGAAAGCGCAGCACAGACTCCGTAAAGCCGACAGAATCAGTACGCAGCCGTATCCCGGCTTTCCGACCGACCTGCAGGCGCTTTTTACGACGCTGACAAGCGTCGCCGACGGTACGAGTATCATCGTGGAGAACATCTTCGAGAGCCGTTTCAAGCACGTTCCCGAGCTTCTCAAAATGGGAGCGCGCATCAAAACCGAGGGGCGCGTAGCCGTGGTCGAGGGCATCGCCCGTCTTTCGGGAGCCGATGTGATATCGCCGGACTTAAGAGGGGCGTGCGCGCTGGTGCTGGCGGGTTTGAATGCCGAGGGAAGCACGGTAATCAGCGATATTTATCATCTGGACAGAGGTTACGAGGCGTTCGAGCGCGAGCTTACCGCTCTGGGCGCGTCGATCTTACGGACGGAGGAAGCCGATGAAGAAAAGGAAGGTTAAAAGGTTGAAAGATTCATCTTTCAACCCTCGCATAGAAAGGATGGTCAAGTATGCCGAAACGCGCCGCGCCGCAAAAAGCGCCGATGTCGAGAGATGAGGTGCGTCACGCGGTCAGCCAGAAACGGCGTAAAAGACGTAAAAGAATCCGTATGCTCGCCTATACGCTGCTGCTGCTGTGCTTCGCGGGAGCCGCGGTGGCGCTGTCGCTGACCGTATTTTTCCGTATCGGGACGATTACGGTCACCGGCTCGTCGGTGTACGCAAAAGACGACATCGAAACGGCGGCGGGCGTACATTTAGAAGACAATCTATTTTTAACCAATACCGACGCCGCCGCTAAAAAAATCACCGCCGCGCTGCCCTACGCGGGAAAAGCCGTGATTACGCGCAAGCTTCCCGGGACGCTGATAATCGAAATCACCGATACGGCGGCGCTGGCGGCGCTCGACAGCGAAAACGGCTATATCTTAATCGACGAGAACGGTAAAGTGCTAAGCGCAAACGCGGCGGAGCTGAGCGACGATATCGCTTATGTAAAAGGTTTAACGCCGTCAAAAGCCGTTCTTTGCGAAACGCTCGCCTTTGCCGATCCCGCCTCGGGGGACGCTCTGCTCGCGCTGCTCAAAGCGGTAAAAAACGCGGGGCTTACGGCTGTTACCGAGATAGACCTTAAAAAATTGAGCGCCGTCACGCTGCTCTACGACGACAGAATCACCCTCAAGGCGGGTACAATGACCGACATTGAGCAAAAGATGAAAAGAGCCGCCAAGGCTATAAAGGACCAGGAGGAACGCAATCCCGCGATACGCGGAACGCTTGATTTGACCATTGAGCCCAACGCGTATTTTCGGGAGACAAAGAAGAAATGAAAAAAACATAAAGAAATTTTCAAAAATGTTGAAATCGGTAAAAATATGTGATACTATTACATGGATAATGAGTACATATAATTTGATAGCATATATGTGGGAGGATTTATAATGGCCTTTGAGATTTCCAATGAATACGAGGATGCCACACAAATCAAGGTAATCGGTGTCGGCGGCGGCGGCGGAAACGCTGTAAACCGCATGGTTCGCTCCGGAATACAGGGCGTTGAATTTATCGCCATCAATACGGACAAACAGGTGCTTGTGTATTCACAGGCAACGCATAAAATCCAAATCGGTGAAAAAGTGACGGGCGGCCGCGGCGCGGGCGCGCGTCCGGACGTCGGCGCGAAAGCCGCCGAGGAAAGCCGTGACGCCATCATCGACGCGCTCAACGGCGCCAATATGGTGTTCGTTACCGCCGGCATGGGCGGCGGCACGGGTACGGGAGCCGCTCCCGCAATCGCGCAGATCGCCAAGGACAGAGGGATTCTAACAATCGGTATCGTCACCAAACCCTTCGCGTTTGAGGGACGCCTTCGTATGCAGCAGGCCGAGGCGGGCATCGCCGAGCTTGCCCAGCATGTGGACAGTCTTGTCGTCATACCCAATGAGCGCCTGAAGCTCGTATCCGATCAGAAAATCACTTTCATTAACGCGTTCGACATCGCCGACGATGTGCTCCGTCAGGGCGTCAAGAGCATTTCTGAGCTTATCAAGGTCCCCGGGCTCATCAACTTAGACTTTGCCGACGTGACCGCCGTCATGAAGGACGCCGGTCACGCGCACATGGGCGTGGGTAAGGCATCCGGCAAGGAAAAGGCTGAGGTAGCCGCCAACGCCGCCATTTCCAGCCCCCTGCTCGAGACGACCATTCAGGGCGCTAAGGGCGTCATCATCAGCATCACCTCCTCGCCGGACATCACACTCGACGACGTCGACGTCGCCGCAAAAATTATCTCCGACGCCGCCGACAAGGACGCCAACATCATCTTCGGCGTCGCGCTTGACGAGAAGCTTGACGACGAAATGGTCGTCACGGTCATTGCCACGGGCTTCGGCACCGATTCGAGCGGTCTGGCAAAGAAACCGACCATTGAGGCGGAAATCAGCAGCACCAGCCAGGAACCTGCCGCCTACGGCAGCGACGAGGACGACATCGTCGATATCCTCGACCTGTTCAAGGGCAGAAAATAACATTATAATTCAACGGGGACAGGCTATCAGCCTGTCCCCGCTTTTTAAGCAGGACATGGGGACAGGTTCATCGTCCTATTTAAAAAAATATAAAGATTGTAACGAGATTGTAAGAAGTAGCCGCTATACTGAAATTACAAAAAGAAATTTGGAGGTTTTAGCTATGGCAATACTTGAAACAAACGACTTGCGAAAGATTTACGGCAGCGGAGAAAACGAAGTCCGTGCTTTGGATGGCGTATCTATCACAGTAGACGAGGGCGAATTTGTCGCCGTTGTAGGTACTTCGGGCAGCGGAAAATCTACTCTGCTGAACATGATCGGCGGATTAGACCGCCCGACATCCGGTAGTGTTACTATCCGAAGCAAAGAGCTTTTGAAAATGAAGGACGAGGAACTGACGATTTTTCGCCGCAGAAATATCGGCTTTGTCTTTCAGAATTATAACCTGCTTCCTGTTCTCAACGTATATGAAAACATCGTTTATCCCATTGAGATTGACGGCGGCAAAGCAGATACGGCGTTTGTGAAACAGATTATCCACACGCTCGGTCTGGAGCAGAAGCTGAAAAATATGCCGAATAATCTCTCCGGCGGTCAGCAGCAAAGAGTGGCGATTGCCCGCGCGTTAGCTACGAAGCCGGCGATTATCCTTGCCGACGAGCCAACCGGAAATCTGGACTCAAAGACGGGTATGGATGTTATTCTGCTTATGCAGTCTGTCAGCAAGCAGTTTCATCAGACCACGATTATGATTACCCATAATGAGGAAATCGCGCAAATGGCAGACCGTACAATCCGCGTTGAGGACGGCAAGGTTGTTTCGGGAGGTGTCAGATATGCACGCTAACCGAAATAAAAGCGCCGTAAGGCGAGTGGAAAAAGGAATGATGAAAGCAAATCATATCCGCAACCTCTTTGCGGTGTTTGCTATAATCCTTACCACTTTTATGATTACCACGGTTTTCAGTCTGGGCATTAACTATATGGAAAATATGGAGTTAATGCAGGTGCGTACCAAAGGTACAGCCGCCGATGTAGCTTTACCTATGCCGACGGAAAATCAGGAACGGCAAATTAAGGCGTTGGATTACGTTAAGACCGTCGGTACGCAGTATATGGTCGGCTCTGTTGCCGAGAAGAACGACGAGGGGCGTGAGCTTTCCATTGTTCTTCAGCATTACGATACTATCGAGTGGCAAAAACATTATCAAGAAGCAATCAGCGAGGTGAACGGCAAATATCCCACACAGGATGATGAAATTATGCTGTCAGAGGATGCCCTCTCACAGCTTGGAATTACAGAACCGGCGCTGAATATGGATATTCCTTTATCTTTTCATGATAAAAACGGTCAGCAGCAAAAAACGTTCATTTTAAGTGGTTGGTTTCATTCTTATACAGGCGCGGGAACGGGCTTTGTGTCGGAGAGCTATTGCAAAAACGCAGGCTATACAATACAGGATGATGGTGTTTTGTCCCTGTCCTTAAAGAAAATGCCCGATGATTATCTCCGTATTCAGAGAGAGGTGCAGCTCAATGGAAACCAGTCTTTTCAAGGTGCGGTTTCAATGGAATCCTCGAACGGTTCGGTTCTCGCCATGGCTATTCTTCTGGTACTGTTTATCATCGGCAGCGGCTATCTGTTGATTTACAATATCCTGTATATTTCCATTTCAAAGGACACCCGTTTTTACGGCTTGATAAAAACGCTCGGAACAACGCAGGTGCAGATTAAATCGCTTGTAAAGAGCCAGGCGTTGAAATTCGCCTGTATCGGCATACCTATCGGTATTCTGTTAGCCACAGCGGTTTCCTTTGGATTAGTTCCGCTTTTCTTGCAGGAGGGGTTTGAACAGGGCAAATCGGTTATGGACGCCGTGGTGTTTTTCCACCCGTCAATCTACATTCTGTCTATCCTCTTTTCAGCGGCAACGGTTTTTATTGCCTGTAACGCTCCCGCGAAGGCGGCGGCAAAAATTTCTCCCGTGGAGGCTCTGAAGTATCAGAACTTCGCGCCGAAGAAAACGAAAAACAGAAATTCAACCAACGGCGGCAAACTGCATATGATGGCGTTTTACAATGTTTTTCGTGATAAGAAGCGCGCAATCCTTGTGTTTGTGTCCCTGTTTATGGGCATTACAATGATTTTAGGCGTGAACGGAATCATTGGCAGCATCAAAGGCGAAAATTATATAAAACTATATTATGATTACGATTTTAAATATATCGACACCCAATTCACGCAGCCTGAACAGCCTGAAAGGGAAGCGCCGCAGTTTGACGGGCATTTTGTTGAACAAATCAGGCAGATCGACGGCATTGAAAACGTGAAGGTGCAAAAATCGGTCTGGGCCGGTATTGATTTCGACGAAACGGTATTAGAGGACTTTATGCGTATTAAATATGAGGACAGCGCATATCCGTCAAAAGGACAGTCCTATGAACAAATGCTTGCCGCGTTAAGGGAGTATGCAAAGTCCGGCGAGTACGGCTGTTATATCACGACTCTTGATGATGAAAAAGCTCTCGAAGAATACAACCTGAATCATGATACGCCTATTGATATAGAAGCCTTCAAGCGCGGAGAAACGGCGATTACGGGAACGGACGACAATCAGTTTGCTCCCCATGCCGCTTTGGTCGGTAAAACACTGACGCTGACTGCCGACAGCACAGACGGCAAGGCAACAGATTTCCTCGTTGGCGGCGCTTTCCATTATGGTGGTTATGAGGATAATCTTTCTGATTCTTTGGGCAGACGCCAAGATATCGGGATTGTGCCGAATGTTATTTATGTCAGTGAAGCGGGGATGGAACGCTTGACGAAAGAGGCGATTATTTCAGGCATCGGTGTAGATATTAAGGATACAAACCAATTAGAGCGGATTGACGGCGAGCTGCAAGCCATCAACGGCACGCTGACGACATCGGAGTGGCAGTATGACAGTACCGTCGGTATGCTGAAAGAATTTGACCAGATGTTCTACTCTGTAAACCTTTTAGGAAACGGCGCGGCACTCCTGCTCATAGTGATCGGCTTGATTAACTTTATCAATGTCATGCTGACGGGTGTAGTAGCGAGAAGAAACGAATTCGCTATAATGGAAAGCATCGGCACAACGAAAAAGCAGATTGTAACGATACTGACATTGGAAGGCGGTATTTATGCATTCATTTCCACTCTGTTGATCATGATTTTCGGAAACGCTTTCCTGATGCTTGTGGCAAACGCGGTACCGCATATAGCGAACTACGCGGTATTTGAATACCCCGTTTTGCTTGTAGTCGGCTTGATTGCGGCAATCTTTGTGATATGCCTTAGCATTCCCGCTATTGTTTATAAAGCAATTTCAAACGAAACCGTGATTGAGCGGCTGCATAATCTTGAAAACTAATTATTGGAAAGGCGGTGTGTTCAAAGGTTATGGCAAATATCTTTTTACTTGAAGATGACAAGAGTTTAAGTAAAGGAATTTCGATTGCTCTAAAAAAGGACGAGCATACTGTTACGGCGGTATACGGTTATATAGAAGCCTTGCAAAAATATCAGAAACAAAAGTATGATTTGTTTTTGCTCGACATTAACCTGCCCGACGGCAGCGGTCTGAAGCTTTGCGAAAAAATCCGTGAAACCTCTGACACACCCGTTTTATTCTTAACCGCCAACGATACCGAGGAGGATATGCTCTGCGGCTTTACGGCGGGCTGTGATGACTATATATCCAAGCCATTTCCAATTGAGGTTTTGCGAAAAAAGGTGTTGGCGGTCTTAAAACGGACAGTCGGCGGGAATACCCGTGTCAAATACAGGGATTTAGAGGTTGATACAGAAAAATGCCTTGTTTTACTGAACGGACAGGAAACACACCTTACCTCGACTGAATACAAACTGCTTATTTATTTAATGGAAAATAAAGGCAGGGTCGTTACAAAGGCAATGCTTTTAGAACAGCTTTGGGATATAGACGGAAACTTTGTCGACGACAATACGGTGCGCGTCAACATCAAACGGTTAAGGCAGAAACTGAACGACGAACAACAGGAATATATCGTAACCGTTTTCGGTATGGGTTATACCTTTGGAGAATGACGATGAAGCATTTTGGAATTTACAGAAAACTGATCTTGATTACGGGCGCTGTTGTGTCGGCTTTTTCCGTCGCTGCTGTATTCTTTACAGAGAGCAGCCCTTTCTTTGTGCCTTCGGTCATTTTCGCCGTGATGATTTTATGTGTTTTTCTATTTTTACTCGACTTTCTGCACAACCGCTATAACGATGACCTATTAGAACAGGTTACACTGCTTATCGAAGCTTTGGCGGAGCAACAGGAACGGACTGTTTTTTCACAAGACGAGGATACGCTGACCGCCCGCTTACAGCACCAGCTTTTAAAGCTTCGCAATATATTAACGGCTCAAAATCAGATGTTAACACAGGAAAAGGAACAGATAAAAACTTTAATTTCCGATATTTCACACCAAATCAAAACGCCCGTCGCGGCGGCGAATACCTTCGCGCAGCTTCTCGACGATAAAGACCTGACAGACGAGGAGCGCGGCGAATACATTGCCACGCTGCAAACGTCCCTTGAAAAACTGACTTTTTTGACAAACAGCTTAATTAAAATGTCCCGTTTGGAAAGCGGTATAATCAGCCTGAAACCCGAAAGAAACAGCTTAAACGATATTGTTCTGCAAGCGGTAAAAACCGTCTACGCCAAGGCAAAGAGCAAAAATATCACGATTACCTTTGACTGCGAACAGAACTTTGAAGCGGTGCTCGATTTCAACTGGACTGCGGAAGCGATAGCCAATGTGCTTGATAACGCCGTAAAATACACGCAAAACGGCGGGATTGTCCGCCTTAGAATCACAGAATATCCCTCCTACCTGCGGCTTGATATAGCCGACGACGGTATCGGTATTCCCGAAGAAGAACAGGCAAAAATTTTCGCTAGGTTTTACCGCGGAAAACAGGCGGCAGGCGTTGACGGCGTAGGGATCGGCTTGTATTTAACCCGTGATATCATCAATAAACAGAATGGTTATGTGAAAGTAGCGTCCGATGAAAACGGCAGCACCTTTTCCCTGTTCTTAAAAAAGTA